>QEVI01000410.1 GCA_003576855.1 Planctomycetota bacterium | reverse complement strand
CGATCATCGCGTCGATCGACTTCTTCCACAATTCGCCGTCGGGGCTGGCCAGATTAATAAGATACGAAGCATGCGACAGCGGGTGCTGGATCGCCAGTCGCTGCAGGGCGTCGCCAAACAGCTTCGCCTCGCCGTCGGTGATCGGCTTGGCCCGCCACTGGTTGTTGTTCTTCGTGAAAAGCTGGACGCAGTCGCAGCCGGTGCGCCGCGCGATTTCCGCCGCCCTGTAGTACCCGCCCGCGATCGACTGATGCGCCCCCAGGATTGCCATGCGGCTATTGTGCAGGTCGGCCGTTACCCCGCCAGTGCCAACGAGGGCGCCGCGCCCAGAGGGTTTTGAGTAACACCGCCGCCACGTTGGTCGTACAAGATTCCAGGCTGCCCGGCGAATAACGCTCACGCGGCTCAGTCGTCGGTCCGTTTCACCCCGTTGTAAAGTGAGGTAACCGTATGCACCGACTTGTATTACTGCTGGCCGCGGTCGTCGCCTGGGCCGCTTCGCCCCCTGGCATCCAGGCCGAGCAACTCAGCCTCAACCTGCCGCCCGATGCCAAGTTCGTCGTCCGCCTCGATCTGGCCGCCATCCGCCAGTCGGAGATCGGCGGTCCGCTGTTCGAACGGGCCAAGGCCGAACTGCTCCGCGGGGCGGCCGCCAAGTGGGAAGGGAACCCGTCGGCCGAAGACATCGAGCACGTCCTGGGGTTCGATCCGTTCGAGGAAATTCAATCCGTCGTCGTCGCCGCCTGCGACTATGAATCCCCGGAGAAGTCGCTAATCGCGGCCGTGAAGCTCCGCCAGACCACGGGCAACCTGGAAGGCCTCATGCTGGCGCTGCCCAACTACAGCACAAGCGCCTACGGCGAGCATCAGATTCACTCCGCCCGGCCTGAAGCGGACGTCGAAGTCCATGGCGCCATCCACACCGATGGCGAGGGCGCCCGCACGCTGGTCGTCGCCGCCCAACGCGCTTCCGTGGAAAAGCTGCTCGACAGCCTGGACGGCAAGGCGGCGAGCCAGTCCGAGGCGCGCTCCGCCTCGCTCGGCGATAGCTCTCCGCTGGTGGCGCTGCACATTTTCGAGCTGCCGTCGTTCCTGGAAGAAGGCCCGCCGGCGAACATCGCCAAGATCGTCAGCAGTCTGGCTATGCAGATCGTCGAGGACGACGGCAACGTCAACGTGACGACGCAGGTCGTTGCCCGCGACGAGCAGCAAGCGGAGCAACTCAAGCAAATGGCGCAAGGCCTGATCGCCATGGTGACCCTGGCCAACGCGAACGACCCGCAGGACGAGGACGCCAAAAAGGCCGCCCGGCTGCTGCAAGGCGCCGCCGTCGAGCGGGACGCGGCCGACGTTTCGATCCGGCTCAGCGTGCCCGGCGACGAAGTCGCCAAAATGATAGAGGAAGCGATCCAAAAAAACGAAGGCAACTGATGGCCGCCAAGCGCGGCGCGAAATCCCTTCGGCGCCGTGCCCGCGCCGCCTGTCCTCGGTTGCGGCTCGCCGTTATGCTCGTGCCCTAAACACGCGTGTGACCGGCCGAGCAGTTTGTCGCCGTTTGATTCGTGATGACTTCCAACGCCATGCCGCCAGCCGACCTGCGCGCGATCGAACCGAACGAACTGGTTCGCCGCGCGCATGGCGGCTGCGCGGATTCATTCACGGAGCTGTCGCGGCGATTCCGGCCACGGCTGTTGCACCTCGTGGAGCGTCGACTCGGCCGTGGCCGGCCCGAGGCCGAGGACGTCGCCCAAGAAGCCCTGGCCAAGGCCTTTCAAGGGCTCGGCGGTTTCGACTAGCGTTATCAGTTCTCCACCGGGCTCTACACCATCGCCCTGCGCATCG
>QEVI01000122.1 GCA_003576855.1 Planctomycetota bacterium | reverse complement strand
CTCGCCGATCTCGCCGGACTGTTCTACAGCGACGATTGGGACCACTACTGGAACTGAACCGAAAATCAAAACTTGCCACAATCCGCGACTGCACCCCCTCGGGGCCGTCCACTTGTCCCGTGGCGGGCGCTCCAGTAAATTAGTCGATTCCCTGTCGCGACTGCAGCCCCGGCCTAGGTGCACGCGGGTTGGTTTCACGTATCGAAATCGCCTCGCGGCGCCCTTTCGCCGCGGTATCCCATATCGGAAGTCTTTAATACATGACGACTTACATGGCCAAGCCTGGCACGGTGGAGCAACGGTGGCTCCTGGTCGACGCCACCGACAAAGTCGTGGGCCGCCTCGCCAGCGAAATCGCCGTCATCCTGATGGGCAAACACCGCCCGACCTATACGCCGCACGTCGATACGGGCGACTTCGTCGTGGTGGTGAACTGCGAAAAGGTCCGCTTTACCGGCAAGAAGTGGGACCAAAAGCAATACGCCTGGTACACCGGTTACCCGGGGCAAAAAACGATCAACGCCGCCGACCGGCTGGCCAGGCACCCGGAGCTGATTCTGCGGGAAGCCGTCCGGCGCATGCTGCCCAAGAACAAACTGGGCACGGCCATGCTGGCCAAGCTGAAGCTTTACGCCGGGCCTGATCACCCCCACCAGGCCCAACAACCCGAACTAACAGAACTGGCGTCGCTCGCCTAGCGTGGGCGCCGAAGCGTCCCCTCTACGAATTTAGCCGCGGGGCCCGCCCCGCGCCGCCAACCGAACAGGATCGATTTCATGTCCCCCGTCGTCTCGAACGAAGCCCTTGGCACCGGCCGCCGCAAGACCTCGGTCGCTCGCGTCCGGATTCGCCCAGGCAGCGGCAAAATCACGATCAACGACCGCGAGCTGGAGGACTTCTTCCGCATCGAGCAGGACCGCAACGCCGTGGTGGCGCCGCTGGAATACTGCGAAGTCCGCAACGCGGTTGACGTGACGATCCGCGTCACCGGCGGCGGCACCACCGGCCAGGCCGGCGCCTGCACGCAGGGCATCGCCCGGGCGCTGCTGAAGCACGACAGCGACCTGAGCGAAAAGCTCCGCGAGAAGAGCTTCCTGACCCGCGACGCCCGCATGAAGGAACGCAAGAAGTACGGGCTCCACGGCGCCCGCCGCGGCACGCAGTTCTCCAAGCGTTAGTTCTTGCTTGCCGACTCCGACGTTTTGGCTGCCAAACGCCGCCTTTCCTGCCCGCGCAGGGAAGGCGGCGTTTTTTTGCGCCTGCGGCGTCGGGAATGGCCATTTCGGAGAAACCTGCCGGGCCGCGGCGGGGTTACAAGCTTGGCGGCCTGACGCTGGGCCGCCGGTATACTGGTTACAGCCGTTTTGACATTCGCCTGCCGTGCTGCGAGGTTCGTTATGCGGCCCCTATTCTGCGCAGTAATCGTCGGCGCCGTGGCCGGCGTTCCAGCCCGGCTATCGGCGGAACCGGCAAGCCTGGCGCCGCAGGAATTGGCCCGCGAGCTGGACGCCTCGCTTGCCTGCGAGCTGTTCGGCGGCGGGAAGCTCGGCGGTTCGGCCGCGGCGCTTGCCCCCCGCGCTAGCGACGCGACGTTCCTCCGTCGTGCGTGGCTCGACATCGTCGGCGACATCCCGACGCCTGAACACGTAATCGCCTTCACGCTGGACAGCTCGGCTGACAAGCGGCAGCGGGCCGTCCGCGCGCTGCTGGCCGATCCGCAGTATGGCCTCAACTGGGCCCGCTACTGGCGGGATGTGATCCTGTATCGCCGCATTGAAGAGCGGGCCCTCATCGCCGCCAACGCGCTGGAAGCCGACCTCGCCCAGCGGCTGAACGACAACATTCCCTGGAACCGCATCGCCCGCGAGTTCATTACCGCCACGGGCGATGTTCGCGACAACGGCGTCACCGCGATCATCATGGCCCAGGAAGGTCGCACCGAAGAAACGACCGCCGAAACGGCGCGGATCTTTCTCGGCATGCAATTCCAATGCGCCCAGTGCCACGACCACCCCTACGACCGCTGGAAGCGCGAGCAGTTCCACGAACTGGCGGCCTTTTTTCCGCGGATCGGCGTGCGGCCGGTGCAGTCGGCCACGCGACGGTCGTTTCAGGTGCTCGCCAGCGATCGGCAATTCCGCATTGCGAAGAGCGACGACGGCAACCGCCCCATGCCTGAGCACATGATGCCCGATCTCGACGACCCGGCGGCCCCCGGCACGGAAATGCAGCCGAAGTTTTTCCTGACCGGCGCGAAGCTGCCGACCGGCTCGCTTGATCATGAGCGCCGCGAAGCCCTCGCGCAATGGCTGACCGAGAACGAATGGTTTGCCGTCGCGCTGGTCAACCGCATCTGGGCGGAACTGGTAGGCGAAGGTTTTTACGAACCGGTGGACGACATCGGACCCGACCGCCAGGCCCGTGCCCCCGCGACGCTCAAGCTGCTGGCCGACGGCTTCCGCGCCAGCGGCCACGATGTGAAGTGGATCATCGAGACGATCTGCGCGACCGAAGCGTACCAGCGCGAATCGCGCCCGCGCGATGAGGGCCCGGATCGCGTCCCGCTGGCCGCGAATACGCCGCAGCCGCTACGGGCCGACCAGCTCTACAACGCGCTGCTCTCGGCCCTCGACGCGACGGACGAAGAACCGCAGCGGGGCCAAGCGCGCGCCGCGTACGTCGGGCGCGGCGGCTCGCGGCGTATGCAGTTCGGCGCCATCTTCGGCTACGACCCCAGCGAGCCGCGCGACGCGATCGCGGCTTCAATACCGCAAGCCCTGGCCCTGATGAATTCGCCGACCATCGCCAAGGCCCTGCGCGCCGACAAGCCCGGCATGCTGGCCAGCTTGCTGGCCGACATCCCAAGCGATGATGAACTGACGGCGGAGCTTTATTTACGCATGCTTAGTCGCCAGCCGACGGCCGACGAACTGGCCCGGGCTTGCGCGTATATCGCGGAAGTCGGCGATCGTGCCGCCGCGGTCGAAGACCTGGCGTGGGCGCTAGTGAACTCCGCGGAATTCCGTTACCGCCGATGAAGTAGCCGCTAAGAGGCGCAAAAGACGCAAAGAACTCAGGCGTAGGAGAGGTAAGGGAGCAGCGGGCGCTCTGGTTGCGTCGCTTGCACCTTTTTGCGGGCACGTACGCTGTTTTCGAGGCTTGCCATGAACCGCCGCTTGCAGCATCACGCGCACATCTCCGTTCACCGCGGACGGGTCGTCGCGCGCCGCGACTTTCTCAAGCAATCCGCGGCGCTCGGCGCGGCGGCTGGCTTTTGGAATTTGACCGAGGTGATCGGCGCCAGCGCCGACGAGCTGCGCAGCCGCGGCATGGCGTGCATACTGCTATGGATGCAGGGGGGCCCGTCGCAATTCGAAACGTTCAGCCCGAAGCCGGGCCACGCCCACGGCGGCGAGACGCGGGCGATTGCAACGAGCGTGCCTGGCATCGAGGTCGCCGAAAACCTTCCCTGCCTCGCTAAGCAAATGAACGAGCTGGCCGTCATCCGCTCGATGACCAGCAAGGAAGGCAACCACCAGCGGGCGACGTATTTGCTCCACCATGGCTATTTGCCGATGGCCAGCGTGAAGCATCCGACGCTGGGGGCGAACGTCGCGGACCAGTTCGGGGCCGCCGGCGAGCTTCCCAGCTTCGTGCAGATCGGCGGCCGGCTGCCGAACTCCGGCGGCGGGGGACTGCTCGGCGTCGAGCGCGACCCGCTCATCCTGCAATCCGCGTCGCGACCGCCGCAGGATACGACGCCGCTGGTCAAGGCCGACCGCTTCGCTCGCCGGCTCGAACTGCTCGACGCGCTGCAGGGCGACTTCGCCGCGGCCGGCGGGGCCCAAGTCGTCGCCGATCAGCAAAAGCTCGTCAAGCGGGCCGCCGACATGATCCACAGCCCCCAGATGGAAGCCTTCAGCCTGGATCGCGAGCCCGAAAAGGTCCGCGCCGCTTACGGGCCGGGCGAGTTCGCCGCCGGCTGCCTGATGGCCCGGCGGCTGGTCGAACGGGGCGTCACATTCGTGGAAGTCAGCAGCCGCGGATGGGACACCCACCAGAACAACTTCGAGCTCGTGCGCAATTTGTGCGGACAGATCGACCGGCCCGCCGCCCAGCTTATTGCGGATCTCAAGCAGCGCGGCATGTTGGAAAAGACGCTCGTCATCTGGATGGGCGAGTTCGGCCGCACGCCGCAAATCAACCCCCGGGGGGGCCGCGATCACTTCCCAAGGGCCTTTAGCGTCGCGCTGGCCGGCGGCGGCGTCCGCGGCGGCCAGGTGATCGGCGCGACCAATGACGCCGGCACGGAGGTCGCCGACCGCCCGGTGACGGTCGCGGATCTTTTCCGGTCGGTGTACCACGCCCTCGGCATCGACCCCGACCACGAAAACACCAGCGGCATCGGCCGGCCGATTAAACTCGTCGACGGCGGCGAAGTGGTGCAGGAGCTGTTTGGATAACGCCCGCAGAACCGATAGCAACCGGCATAGGATTGCAAATGGGCCAATGGCCTTTAGCCCTTTCAGATTTGCAATGGCCAATTGCTAATGGCCAATTCGCAATCGCATCCTCAGGATGCGCAGCGTCTTCGCGTCGGCGTCGACTTCCACCTGGGCCCCCAGCGGCACGGTGCAGTTCTGGCGATGATGGCCGATCGGGTAGTTTACTAACACGGGAACGCCCGCGCTCTCGAAGTACTGCCGCAGCACGCCCTGAGTGTCGAAGCGAACGTCGTCTGTCAGCTTGTCCTCGCGGACGTATTCCGTGGTGAACAGCCCGAGCACGGCGCCTTTAATCTGGCCCAGCTTGCCGGCCAGCTTAAGCTGCTGAAGCATCCGGTCGATGCGGTAGGGCGCCTCGTTGACGTCTTCGATCAGCAGTATCGCGTCCTCGGCGTCGATGGCGTACGGCGTGCCCTCCAGGGCCGAGATGAGCGACAGGTTGCCGCCGACCAGCCGGCCCCGCGCCTTGCCCTTGCCGAAGGAATCGACGTTCGCCACGGCTGCGGGTACGTCGATCGTGTAGCCGTCGGAGCCGCCGCTGCCGCTCTGCTCAATCGCCTGGATCAGCCAGCGCACGGTGAAATCGCTCGGCTGGTCTTCCGCTCCCAGCCCGGAAGCCGGTCCCGGCCCGTGAAAACTCACCAGGCCCGCTTTGCGGTTGAGCGCCGCATGCAGCGCCGTGACGTCGCTGAAGCCGAGCACCGCCTTGGGGTTTTGGCGAATCAACGCGTAGTCTAGTCGATCGAGAATCCGCATCACGCCATAGCCGCCCCGCACGCAGAGCACGGCGTCGACCTCCGGATCGGCGAAGGCCTCCATCATCTCATCGGCCCGCCGCTCGTCGGTACCGGCAAGGTAACCCTCGACGGCAAAGATGTCGTCCCGCATTTTCACCCGGTAGCCGCGCTCCTCGATTCGCCGCTTGGCGAGCATGACCTGCGGGCGCTCCGGCGGCCCGGCGGGCGCGACGAACATCACCGTATCGCCCGGCTTCAGCAGCTTTGGCCCCAAGAGGATGACAACCAGAAAACACCCAACGACGTGCTTCTCAACCATCATGTAGGTCTCACGCAGTAAAGCCTAACCAGCCGCGGCTGAGCAGCCGCGGCTCAACGAGCCGCCGGAGCGGCCTGGCGATGTCGCCAGTGCAAACAGCCTTCGCTCGCGCCGCTCTGGCGGGCCGTTGGCCCCCGGCTGAGGGGGAGGTTAAACATTGAACAGGAAGTGGCAGACGTCGCTGTCCTGCATGACGTAGGTTTTGCCTTCGACGCGGAGCTTGCCGGCTTCGCGGATGGCTTTTTCGCTTCCGTACTGATCCAAGTCGTCGACCGAGTATACCTCCGCGCGTATGAATCCGCGCTCGAAGTCCGAATGAATCACGCCCGCCGCTTGCGGCGCCGTGGCGCCGATGGGGATCGTCCACGCTCGGATCTCTTTCTCGCCGGCGGTGAAATAGCTTTGCAGCCCCAGCAGCTTGTACGCCGCCCGGGCGAGCACGGCCAAGGCCGGTTCGCTCAGACCCAGCCCGGCAAGCATCTCCTGCCGTTCGGCGCCGTCGAGTTCGGCCAGTTCGGCTTCCAGCCGCGCGCAGACGGGCACGACGTCGCCGCCCTCGGCCGCGGCGCGATTGCGCAGCGTCTGGACATGCGGGCTTTTTCCTTCAAGGTCGTCCTCGTTGACGTTCGCGACGTACAGCACTGGCTTGCCGGTGAGCAGTTGCAGTTCTCGCAGGATTTTCGCTCGCGCCTCGTCCTGGTAGGCGAGGCCGCGGACGGGCTGGCCCGCCGCCAAGCGCGACTGGACCTCGTCGAGGACCTCGACCCGCTGCCTGGCGTCCTTATCGCCCGTGCGGGCGGTGCGCCTGGCGCGGTCGAGCATCCCTTCGACGGACTGCAGGTCGGCCAGCATCAGTTCCGTGTCGATCGTCTCGACGTCGCGGATCGGGTCCACGCTGCCCTCGACATGCACGACATCGACGTTTTCAAAGCAGCGCACCACGTGCAGAATGGCGTCCACGGTGCGGATGTGCGACAAAAACTGGTTGCCCAGCCCTTCGCCTTCTGAGGCGCCGCGGACAATGCCCGCGATGTCCACCAGCTTTAGCATCGCCGGGACGATCTTCTGGGTCTTGATGTGCCGACTGATCCGATCGAGCCGCGGATCGGGTACGGCCACGGCGCCGACGTTCGGCTCAATCGTGCAGAACGGGTAGTTTTCGCTGGCGATGCCTGCCGCGGTCAGGGCGTTGAACAGCGTGCTCTTCCCGACGTTCGGGAGGCCGACGATGCCTGCTTCCATGGGAAGTGAAATCCAGAGGGTACGGCCAGCTTGGCCAAGGGGGGCCGGGAATTGGCGAAAACGGCGAATTCTAGTCCACCGGCGGCGGCCGCGACAGCGGCCGACGTGCATCTCGCGTGGTCAGATTGCGGCCGTCCGGCAATAATAAGTGGCTGACCCCGCGCCGCTCCGGCCGGCGGGGCCGCTCCCGCACCGGTAATCCTCCGCCAACGAGGCTATTTCGATGATTGAGCAAATCCGGCGTCTCGCGCTTGCCGCACTGCTGGCCCTGGCCTTTGCCCCGGCCGCGGCCAGCGCCGAGGAAAACGACGGCCAGGAGGACCTGGATAAAGCCCTGCAGGCCAAGGTGACCGTCGAGGACCTGCGAGACCTGAACGAAGTGATCCAATTGCTGGAATCGGCGATCCAAAAGGGGCTCGACGTCGAAAGCTCCGACTTCGCGGAAACGATGCTCGTCGAGTCGCTCATGGAACGAGCGGCGCAACTGACGGCCGTCGTGCAGAGCGTACCCGCGCAAAAGCTGGCCGAGCCGCAGCTTCAGCAGGTCCGGGGGCTGGCCGTCACCGACCTTCGGCGGGTGCTGGAGTACGACATGGCGCCGCCGCAGGCCAAGCTGCTGCTGGCGCAACTGCAAGCACTGCCCGGCGGCGATAGCCAGGAGTCGCTGAAGCTGCTGGACGACATGTTCGACGACGCCGGAGTCGACTCGCTGCCGGAAAAAATGCGGGCCGAAGCCTACACGCTGCGGGCGACGCTGCAAGCCGACGCCGAGAAGGCCCTGGCCGACTATCAGGCGGCGATCGAACTGGAACCGGACGAAGTGAATCATCGACTGGCCCGAGCCGAATTCTACCGCCAGCAGAAGAAGCTCGACGAAGCGGCGGCCGACATCGACGCGGTCATCGCCCAGCAGCCGGAGAATGCCGGCGGCTATCTCATCAAGGCGCAAATCCTCCGCGACCAGGGAAAGGTAGACGATGCCCTGGCGGCCCTCGACCGTGCGAGCCAGTTGGCGCCCAATGCCCCCTCGCCCTACCAGCAGCGCGGGGAACTCTACCGGCTCAAGGACGAGCTACCCAAGGCCATCGACGAGTTCAGCCGAGTGCTGCAGGTGCAGCCCGGCAATCTCGTGGCCCTGGTTCACCGCGGCGAGGCGTACCTGGCCAACAAGCAGTACAACGAAGCGCTTGCCGACATCGAAGCCGTGCTCAAGGAAGCGCCGGACCTGGCCGTAGCGCACGGCCTGCGGGCGCAAGCCCTGGCGAGCCAAAATCGGCTCCCCGAGGCCATCGAGGAGATGCAGCAGTTGGCGGACAGCGTGCCCGACCAACTGGAATACCGCATGCAGCTTGCGCTGTACCACCTGTACAACAAGCAACCCCGCGAGGCTATCGCGGCGTACACGAAGGTCATCGAAGCGACCGCCGGCGGTGGCGACGACGCCAAATCGCAGCGGTTTTTGGCGTTGCGCGGCAGGGCCGACGCCCATCTCAATATCGGAGATCACCGCGCCGCGGTGGCCGACTTTGAAGAAGCGATCAAGCTTGATCCACTGGACAGCGGCGCCCTGAACAACTTCGCCTGGGTGCTCGCCACGTCGCCGGACGACGATGTCCGCGACGGCAAGCGGGCGATCGAACTGGCGACCAAGGCCTGCGAGGCCGTTGACTATCAGCAGCCGCACATCCTCAGCACGCTGGCGGCCGGTTACGCCGAGACGGGCGACTTCGACAAAGCGCGCGAGTGGTCGCAGAAGGCGGTCGACCTGTTCGCGGCTCAACAAGCACAGCAGGAACCGGAGGACGGCAAGGCGCAAGCTGAGGACATCGCCCAAGAACTAGCCGCAGAACTGGAAAGCTACAAAGCCAATAAGCCGTGGCGGGAGCGGCAAACGGTTGACCAGCCCAGCACGACTCCCGAGCCGGCGCCGCCGGCCGAGCAGCCGGCGACCCCCTCGACGGCCGATGCGCCGGCCAACCCGGTGGGAAGCTGACGGTACTGCTTCCGCCGGGGCGGTCCGGGCGGCAAGCCCGGTCAGGCGTCGAACTGCCGCGGTCAACTGGAACGGGGCAGGTACGACTGGAGCAAGTCGCGTTCGCGGTCGATTTCCTCCGCCGTGCGGAAGCCGAGCCGGCGCAGTATCGGCAGGGGCGGGCACCATCCTTGCACGGCGTGCTGCAGCAGAAATGCGCCGACGATGGCCGGCACGGCGAAGAACCGGCGGTCGACGAGGGCGCCCAGGGCGACGCCCGCCAGCACGACCGAGGCGGCGTTGGCTTCGAGCGTGCGTTCGACGTCCCACTCGTGGTCGAGCTCGCTGAGTCGCCGGCGAACGGCCTCTTCGCCGCCCGCCGAATAGCGATGTACGTTCTCGTCCGTTTGCCGGCGAATCGCCGCGTTGACGTGTTCGGCCGTGTGCCGGGGCACACGCTCTACGGTCGATGGAATCATGCGCCGGTCTCCGAGGCTGGCTATGGTGAAGGTTGCCTGCATTTTTAAGCAATTGCCGTGCCAAAGGGGCTTGATTGCCGGCGGCGCTGCAGCACCTGCGGGTTGACCTTGGGCCGGGCGAAGGTAAACTACCCCATCTGGCCAAGGCGGCGGATATCGTCCGCCCGGCGGCATTCAGTTGGGCTCGTGGCGGAATTGGCAGACGCGCAAGGTTGAGGGCCTTGTGCCCGCAAGGGCGTGCTGGTTCGACTCCAGTCGGGCCCACTGAACTTTTGCTTGACCGACGGCGCGGCGGCGCACGGCCGTTTCCCACGCCGACATCGGCTCGTCTTTTCTTTTGGCGGCCGTCGCCAGTCGTCAAACAGCGCAGCGCGCTTTACAATTTGTGCGACCGTCGCGCAGTCAGCCGGCTGGCGTCGTTGGCCCAGGCGCCGGCGACGAGCCGCCGGCCATGTCCCCTCTCGCTCGCCCGCGGAGACCGTTTATATGCTTTCGCCGGTTGTTCAGGACGCGATCAACGACCAGATCAACTACGAGCTGTTTTCGTCCTATAGCTATCTGTCCATGGCCGCCTGGTGCGAGCACGAGCAGTTCACCGGGTGCGCCAAATGGCTGCGGATTCAGAGCCAGGAGGAGTACGCCCACGCCATGCGGCTCTACGACTTTCTGCTGGCGCGCAACTGCGAGGTGAAGCTGAAGCCGATCGCCGCGCCGGAGAACAAATACGCGTCGGTTGCGACCGTGTTTGAAAAGGCCCTGGAGCAGGAAATGCGCGTCACCGAGCAGATCGACGCGCTCTACGAATTGGCCTTCCGCGAGAAGGCGTTCGCCGCCTTGGTGGAACTGGAGTGGTTCATCACCGAGCAGGTCGAAGAAGAGAAATCCGCTCGCGAGGTCGTCCACAAATTCAAGATGGTGAAAGACGACCCGGCGTCGCTACTGGACCTGGACCGAGAGCTCGGCGGCCGCACGGTGGGGCCGGGCGAGACGGCCGATTAAGGACCGGCGCGGGCACGCTTCGCGGCGTTCAAGCTGTGCGACGGCGCCGCACCCGGCAGCCGCAAGGCAGTCGCAGGTCGCCCCTTACGCCCACCGCAGCGCCGGCGCGGCGGCGGCGCTGGGCTGCACTTGGGCGGTCGGCCCCTTGACGTTGCCGAAGCCGCCGTATTCCCGGATTTCCAGGTACAGCAACAGGGCAGCCGCCAGCAGGGCGACCAGCGATACCAGCAGCATCGCCGTATAGACGTTCCACGCCGAACGGCGGGTGAGCACCGTCGGCGCCGGGCTATCCGACTCGAAGCCTAGTTGCGACATCGTCGTCCTCTTGTATCTGTCCCTGCTGGAATTGACGCAAAACCTGGCCCACGGCGCGATCCGGCTCGGTCCGCAGGATTTCTGCGCGACCCAGATAGCGCTCCCCCCGGAAGATCTCCACGGTGTGGCCGGGCTTCAGGCCATCATCGGCGCCGACGGTGATTTCGATGAGCTGGTTGCCGTCGGCGCGGCGGGTCGAGCTGATCTTGCCGCGGACATGCGGCACGAATTCGCCGTCCGCCGAGGCCCCTTCGCTTAGCCGGGCGGTCTTATCGGCCAGGTCGGCCACGACTTGCGAATGCCGCTCCTGAAGTTGCTGTAGCTGCCCCGCGGTGACGTGGAGGTCGGTCGTGGCGTTGAGGACGTTCGTAAAGGCGTCGTCCCGCGCTTGCTGCGCTTCGCGAATGCGATCGCGGAGCGCCTGCACCTCTTGAGCGAGACGCTGGTTGTTCTCTTGCGTGGCGGCGACCGTGGCGACCATCTTGCGCTCGTCTTGCCGCAGTTGGTCGAGCAACTGCTGGTTCTGCGCGTTTTCTTGCAGCAGCCGGACGCGTTCGGTTTCCAGCTTCGCCACGTCCTGCAGGGTGGCTTCTTTCTCGGCCTTCAAATCGTCGACTTGCCGCTGGTAGTTGGCGACCAGGTCGGCGTTGGCGGCTTGAGCTTGCGTGTACTTCTGCTGGAGGTTGTTGTACGCCGTCTGCCAGTTCTTGTGCGTGCCGTACACGGCGACGGCCACGACCAGCACAATGATGCTGAACACCAAAATGCTGAAAGTGAAGATTTTGCCCAGCAGATTCATCGATGCGATTCCTGTGGAAGCCGACGGCGCCAGTCTGCGCGACAAGCTCCGCACGCCCGTTCTACGATTCGCTCCGTACTCGTGCGACCGGGCATTGATGGCAGGCAGAACTTCCGGGCCCTGCCAGGATCAGACGCCTCTTCTAGCGCGGTTGGGTGCGCGGCGGCAGGGCCGCCTCGACGGTCGGCACGCCGCGCCCAAACGGCTGACAGATCAGGAGATACCCCCGATCCATCGCAGTATAATCAGCCCCGGAAAACAGTGTCAAACTTCGCCGGTCCGAGGGCGCGGCAGGCCCCGCCAAACTTCGGCGGCCCTAGGGATTATACGGGTAGTTCTGGCCCGCGGTGCGGCCTGGCGGCGCATGAGGCGGACAGGCGGCCCCGGGCCGGTCCCGCCGCGGGCGCGACTGCCGCAGCCGGCCGCGCTGGCGGGTCGGCTGCACCGTCCTTCGGAACGCGCCCGCCGCCGCTGAGCGGACGTCCGCCGTGTTACTGCGGAAAACACTGGCAATGGCCGCCGCACGGCTGGTTCGGGGCGGCCCGGCGCTGTTCGGCCGAGGCATGGGCGGCCGGCACGCTCAGCAGCTTCATGAGCCGTTGGCTGCCGCAAGACTCGCAGACCGGCGTCTCGTCAGCGCGAACCAACTGTTCTTGCTCCTGATTGCAGTCGCGGCAGAGGAATTCGTAAAGGGGCATGGCGAGAAACGGGTGTTCCTTGTTGCAGACGTGCGGTTACAGGATGATCGACGGCGGTTTCCTTCCCGCCAGGTTCGGATCGCCTAGCCCTCCCACCGCTCTTCCGGCCGGCGAAGGATCTCGCTGGCGACGATGACTTGCCGCATGCCGCCGGGCCGCGTCAGCAGGCTCACGATATCTTGGGCCATGGCGGTCGCGGCGGCTCGCTGCTGGGCGGTGGTCGACGCCGGGCCAAGCGTGCCGACCTGGTGAACGAACTTGTCGCGCAGGTGCTGCTCCATCCGCTCGTCCGCCTGGGCGATTTGCGAGCCCAGCGTTTGGGCGTGCAGCGCGACCCCCTGCGTGGGCAGCGGGTCGCCGACGTGCCGAGCCGAAAGCGTCGACGGGGCCAGTCCCGCAATTCGTCGCGGCGGCTCGACCGGGACGGCAGGCGGTTCGACGCGGGCCGGGCTGGCGAGCCGCCGCGGCGCTACGGGGCGCTCCGCGGGGCGTGCCAGCGGACGCTCTTGTACGGCTTCGGCCTTCGGCCGAGCCAGGCCCTGCGGCTGCGGCCGAGCCGGAACGTTCCGGGCCGGCGGCCGATCGCCTTGCGCGCGGCGAAGGAATTCCTCCACCTCGCGGCGGAGCGAGTCTTCCAGGTTCTCGCGTTTGCCGCCGGCGGCCTCCGCGGCGCCTTTGCCGGCGGCCGCTTCGGCGGGCGCGGGTCGCGGCCGCGCTTTGGGCTTCCCCTTCCGTTTGTCCTGCTGCAGCATGCCTACCAGGTGCGCGATGCCGTAGAGGATCACGAAAATGATCGGCATCAGCCCTTCCAGCACATCGGCGAAATCAGCCAGCAGCAGGGAAGGGACGGACATGGTTGCGATCGACGTCGAGGGATGGGAATCACGCAGGGCGACGCCCGCCCGAGGATTCAAGCGGCGCACTGGCGGGCAATTGAATTATTGCGCTCGTACAGCGCCGGCGCCAGCGATCGACTCCCGCATGTCGGTGTCGGCTTGCACGTTCTTCAAGCGGTAGTAATCGAGAATGCCGAGTTTCGCCGAGCGAAAGGCGTCGGCCATCGCCAGCGGAACTTGGGCCTCGGCCTCCACCATTTTGGCCCGGTTTTCTTCGATTCGGGCCACCCATTCCTGCTCGGCCGAGACGGCCATGGCGCGTCGCTGTTCGGCGGCGGCCCGCGCCACGCGGGTGTCGGCCTCCGCCTGGTCGGCTTGCAGCCGGGCGCCGATGTTGTCGCCGACGTCGATGTCGGCGATGTCGATCGATACGATTTCGAACGCCGTCTGCGAGTCGAGCTTGCGGGCCAGCACGGCCCGCGAGATGCGGTCCGGGTTCTCCAGCACTTGGGCGTGGGTCTCGGCCGAGCCGATGGCGCTGACGATTCCTTCGCCGACCCGGGCGACGATGGTTTCTTCGGTGGCGCCGCCGATAAGTTGGTCGAGGTTGGCCCGCACCGTGACGCGGGCCTTCACCTTAAGCTGAATGCCGTTCTTAGCGACGGCATCGAGCGTGAGCCGTTTGCCCGACTGCGGCGGGCAGTCGATCACCCGCGGATAGACGCTCGTCTGGACGGCTTCCAGGATGTTGCGCCCGGCGAGGTCGATGGCCGTCGCCCGTTTGAAGGAAAGCTCGATGATCTTGGCCTTCCGCGCGGCGATCATGGCGCGAATCACCAGGGGGACGTTGCCGCCGGCCAGGTAATGGGCTTCCAGGCCCTTGGTGGTGATCTCGTCATCCTCGTCGAGGCCGGCCTGGACGGCCATGATTTTGCTGCGGACGATGACCGTGGGATTCACTTTGCGGAACCACATCCGCATCAGGTCGAACATGCCGATCCCGGCCCCCGTCATCACCGACTGGATCCACAATCGGGCAAACCGGGTGAACACGGCCAGGAAAATCAGGAAGAACACCAGCGCCACGACGGCCAGCGCCAACCAGATCGTTCCGGAGCGAAAGAGGTCTTGCATGACTGGCGTTCCGAATGCGGAATTACAGTTGGCGCGGAAGAAACGCCGCTGCGCGTTTACCTGCCGATCCGGTTGTACTGCCGCCGCCGCACGAATGCAACACGACCGGCTTTTCCGGCATGGCCGAAGCGGTCGTTCCTTCCGACCTTGCCAAGCGAACGGCAAAACGCGCTTCAGTATTCAGGCCGCAACCACGTGTCGGCGGGCGTCTCGTCAAGCGTGGTTTGCGCTCGCCGAATCGACTTAGCTCAACGGGTCTTCGAGGGCGTCGAGACCGAACTCGTCAATCGGTCGCGAGAGCAAGTCCTGCGTCGCATGCGAGGAGGTCTGCACTTCGTCGGGTTTTGCCGGCCGTACCATCACGCGGTTGGCCTTGACTTCGACCACGATTACCGGCTGGCCGGGGTCGATGGCCATGCCCTGGCTCACCGCGTCCATAAGTTGACCGTCGATCTCAATCGCCCCGCTGGGGAGCATCGGCGACTTGGCGACGCCGAGGCGCCCCACCAGGGCCCGCCGGGGATCCTCGAGCCTGGTTTCATCTTCGGTCGGCAAATCGCCCAGGAAGGACCGGCCCATGGGCGTGCGGGGCCACAGTTTAAAGGCCAGGCCGATCGCCGCCGGGACCGCGATGACGGCCATCGCCATGAAACTGAGGCCGGTGGTAGTGCCGTCCAAAAACGCCAGCGCCATGCTCCCGATGATCGCCACCAAGGCGAAGAAGCTGAGCAGGCCCGCCGAGGGTATGAAGATCTCCAGGATGAGCAGGCCGCAGCCAATCACCAGCAGGATGATGGCCCAGCCGATGTTGTCGAGCAGATTCATCGTCAGCCGCTGCCTAGGGTTGCCGCCGGGCGTCGCCGTTATTGTAGCACTTTGGCGAAGGCGCCGGCAAAGAGCGTGAAGGGCGGCGGCTGGGGGCTAGAGGCTAGAGGCTGGGATTTGGCGGCGGCGCCTAGCGGAGGCTATCAGGTTGCTTCGCGGACGCGGACTCGGTTGCCGTGCGCTTGCACCACGAGGATCGAGGCCCCGCGGTCGATCGGCAGGCCTTCGGCGATGACGTCGATGAGCTGGCCCCCGATGAGCGCTCGCCCGCCGGGACGCAAGTCGGTGACCGCTTCGCCGATCACGCCAAGCAAATGGGAATAGTCGGCCACGGACTCCCGGTGAGCCAGCGTGACGCGCTCCTCCGGAGGCGGCGGTTCGAGGACCATGCGATTAAACAGCGGCGCCTTCGGCAGATAGCGGCGGGTGGCGAACGCCAGCGCCATCATGCCCAGACCCGCGGCTGCCACGACCGTAATCGATCGGCGAAGCTCTTCCAGGTCGGCCTCGCTATGGGGAATTACGAAGGTTTGGCTGGCCAAGACCAGCGAAAAGATCACCATTAGCCCGCCAGTCAGGCCGAAGATGCCCACGCCCGGCAACACGAACACCTCGAGCAACATCAACACGATGCCGCCGGTGAACATCATGATCTCCAGCGAACCGGCGGTGCCTTCGAGATACTTGCTCCAGAAGAACAGCATGAATGACAAGGCCGCGACGACGCCGCCGACCCCTACGCCGGGCGTCTTGAGCTCGATGTACATGCCCACCAGTCCCAGCAGCACTAGGAAGGCCGCCAGCGTGGGCGAAGCCAGGGCGTGAATCAGCTTCAGCGCCCAGTTGGGTTCGACGGACCGGACGTTCTGGAGATTGTACAGCCGCAGAAGCTGGTCGAAGTTATCGACCGTCTGCGACGCCACGCCCATGGAGACCGCCGTTGCGCCGTTGAATTCCAGCGGCTGGTTTCCGGCGTGGACCGAAGCGCCGCGGGTCCAACTCGCCGCATCGGCCAGCGCGGCGGCCTCCTCGCCGCTCAAGAGCCGCTCTTCGCCGCTGGTCTTGTTGCGGTAGCGGAACAGCTCGATGCCGGGGTCGACCATGGCGGCCATCAGCGACCAGGTGCGGTCGGTCCTCCCGGCGAGCGAATCGCGGATCGTCGCCACGGCGGCGATGATCTCGACCTGGACGCTGCGCGGATCAGGGCGATCAGCGAAGAACGGCCGCGGCCGACGGCGACCGACGTGCGGCGGCAGTTCGCGATTGTCGCCGGCGGCGAGGGCCTGCCCTTCTGGCCCCAGGCCGATTTTGGCCTGGGGGTGCATCACCAGTTGATCGCAGGCCAGCGCAATGACTGCCGCACCGCCGCGGGCTTCGACCGGCACATAGGCGACCGTGCGGACGTCATTGGGGCTCAGCTCGGCCAGCGTGGCGGCCAGTTGCAGGCAGGCCGCCAGGTCGCCGCCGACGCTGTCGATGCGGACGCCCACCCAGTTGGCGCCGCGGCTCAGGTGGTTGTGCAGCAGCGTCGTGATCTGGCTGGCCGAGCCGGGCGTAATCTCGCCCCGCACCTCCAGCATGATGGGCTTCCAGTGCGTGAGCAGCGCCTGGCTTTCCTCGAGCGACTCCACCGGCGCCGAGAGGGCCTTGGCCAGGGCCTCGCGATCTTCGGCCAGGTATTTTACGAAGCCGAACTGCCGCCCTTCGCGGCCGGTGAACCGGCCGACGGACCCGGCGGGAATCAGCACGTCTTCGCGAATGATTTCATGGTTGCGGCGGAAGTCCTCCAGTTCAGCCCGCAGGAAAAAGCGGACGCCGTCGTCGCTCTCCACCTGGAGCACCTCGGCCGCCGGGTCGATCATGCCCACGGCCAGCGCGACGGGCATCGTGCGCTTGGCGTCGGCGATTTCGCGGTACGCTTCGACTACCACGCGACCGACGCTGCCATGATGAGCTTCGTCGATCGCCGCTTCGCCCAGCTCGGCTTCCGGCGCCATGACGATCTCTTCGCAGGCGATTGCGGCGAGCGTGCCGTGTCCTTTGACCGACTTTGGCAGCCAGGCCACGGTCTTGACGTCGGCCATCTCGCGGCTGGTCAGGAATCTGGCGAGCGAGAGGACGGTTTCGAACTGGCTGCCGGCGCCGGCGTTCTCCGCGCGGCTGGAGGGAGCGATGTGCAGCACGAGCACCGGCCGCCGCGAGTCGCCGCGACGTTTGGCCTCGCTGAGCAGCTTGTCGCGCACGCGGCTGATCGCGGCCGTGAGCGGCACGTCCGCCCCGCTGGTCAGCGGCAGTTCGACTCTGACGAGCGCAGCCAGAGTGGGCTTCGGCGGCTGTGGCTCGGCCTGGGCATCGGCCGCCGGGGCGCCTGGCTCTCCGGCGGGCTGCGCGTGGAGGCCGCCGCACCACGCGAAAACCGCCATGCAGACAAGGCCGCGCACAGCCAGGGGCGGTGGTCGCAAGGTCGTCGCCGGAAACATCCGCAAGCTGCCCATCGGTGAGGATCGCATGGAGCGTTAACTTCACCCCCAGCAACGAGTTAAGCAACTAACCACCGATTATACGTCGCGGCCGCAGAAGCGGAAAGCTTTTCGACGCGGCTCGCGCATCGGTGCATGCTGCCGTCAGTGCGTCGGTACGCGGCGCGCGTTTACGTGCAGTCATTCGCTTAGCCGCGCGACGCCTTGCCGGCTGGCGACGGGGTTCATTGCAAGAATCGCGCCAGCGGCGCCGGGAGAAGCGACGTGCTGTCGGCTGCGCGTCGCCCCGAAGCGATATGCGCTCGACTAGCGCGTACGCTTTGCACGCGGGGCGGGGTGCTTGCGCTTACGGCGCCGCGGCTTACTTCCGCCGCGCCTGGCCGACAGCATATCGGACAAGGAGACGGCTTCGAACGTCTTGCGCACTTGGACCAGCGCATTGTCCAAGGTTCGCTGCAGCGGCGTCACGGTCTTGCCGCGGCGGCGGCCGCTGCGCTTGAGGGGCTCTACGGCATCGATGACATCGAGCAAGCTGATTTCATCCGGTTCCTGGGCCAGCGTAACGCCGCCGCCTACGCCGCGCCGCGAATTGATCAGGCCGGCGCGACGCATGGATTGCAAGACTTTGGCCAAATACGCGCTGGGTACTTTGGTCTTCTTGGCAATTTGCCGCGTGGTGGACGCCTCGGGCGCGTCGGATGCCAATTGCACCATCGCGCGCAGGGCATACTCGACGGTCTGCGAGAACATGCACGAAACCTCGTGGCTCGATGTTGCGCGTCAGGGGACCGACTTAGCACATGGGCCTGAGTGCTTGTTCGGTCAGTTCCGATCCATCCGACCTCCCTTGGTCGCCCCCGAAAAATCCTGGTGCGAGCGCCCGGCTTCCGCTGCTCGAACCCCCATGTTGTAGCGTCTGCCGGCCATTTCTCCAAAAGCTTGCCGGAAAAGTCCGGCTGTAAAGTCGATTTTTCGCCGGCCCGGCCGGGGCGGTTGGCCGATTTCGGGCCCTTTTGTCGTTAATGGGCGGCCGTAACGCCCCGCACGGCCGGCCGCTTATGGAACAGTAGAGGCCCGCCGCCCGCCGGCAAAGCGAATCCCGGAGTATGGCAAATGGTCACCGTCAACAGCCGCCGACTGCCCCGGCTGAGCGATTGCCGGCCTGAAAGCATGGGGCTGCTTTTCGACCCGTCCCTGCGAAGCGCATTCCACGCCGCCGGTTCAAGACGCGCAAACTACGGGTTTAGCACAAGCCGCGACCGCTCCGGTCAGATCGCCAGCGTGCAAATCGGTCGCTGGCGGGTGCTGAACTCCACGGAGCATCGACGACTGGCCGAGGTTCGCGGGCTCGATGGGGGGCGGGTCGCCGTCCGCGTTGAACGGTTCGCCGCTGCCGGCGGGCGCGCCGCCAGTGAAATCTGGCAAATTTATGACCCGTCGGGCCGCCTAGACGCCGCACTGCAGACCAGCGGCGATGGGCGATTGGCCGTGATGACAGATTATCGCAGCCGACAAGCCTGGCGACTCCATCGCAACGGCAGCCGCGAATACGTGACTGTCGAGTCCTGGAGTATCTGACGGCGCCTTGCGAGCGGCAAGCGGCCGCGGAAACCGCCGTTTGGCGATCGATTCCGCCGATCAATTCCGCTGAGTCCTGGCGGCCCCGCAGCCGGCGGGCTGCCAGCACGGAACCTGCGCGGCCCAACACCGCTTACTTCTTGGCCGCGCCCGCTGCGCCCTTCTTGGGCTTCTTGGCGCCGTACTTGCTCCGGCCCTGCTC
>QEVI01000121.1 GCA_003576855.1 Planctomycetota bacterium | reverse complement strand
ATGGGCCTGTATGACATCGACTTCGACGAGACGGTCCGCTCGGTCGACGTGGCCCCCGGCGGCGTCGATTTCCAGTTGAACTTCGTCGGCTCCGACTACGGCATCACGCCGATCCTGGGCGTCGATGAGGGTTCCGTCTACAACGTCAACTACCAGTCCGACCTGCAGAGCACCGAGCTGAGCTATCGCCGCTATTGGGTCGGCTGGAACCCGCGCATCTCCGGTACGTACCTGGCCGGCTTCCGCTACCTCCGCCTCACCGAAGACCTCAACTTCAACGCCGTCGCCCTCGGCGGCAACAGCAACCTCTTCTGGGGCAACAGCAACGACCTGGTCGGCGCCCAGTTCGGCGGCGACGCCTGGATCGGGCTGCGCCAGGGCCTGCGGCTGGGCATCGATTCCAAGGCCGGCATTTACAACAACCGCTACGAATTCGCCCACAGCACCGCCATCCCCGACCCGGCCGTCACGAACGTCGACTTCCACGCCGACGGCAACCAGGTGGCCTTCGCCGGCGAAACGCGGCTCGACCTCGTGGCCGACGTCTTGCCGAGCTTTTCGATCCGCGGCGGCTACCGAGTGCTATACCTCAACAGCCTGGTGACGGTCGGCAACAACATCAACCCCGACAACATCACCTCGACCGCCGTCCTCACGCAGGCGGACGCCCTGTACCATGGGTTCCACGCCGGGCTGGAATACATCTGGTAGCCGTAGCGCCGCCGGAGCAGCGCTTCGGCGGTAGGCGCCGAACGATCAGCCATTTGCCAAGAGACGCCGCCCGTGCGGCGTCTCTTTTTCATTGGGCGCCCGCCCGCTCCTGCACATGCCAGCGCCAGCGGCGCACCTCTCGCCGCTGCCGGGGCCGACCGGCGCGGCATTTGTCACGCGATGGCGGCCCCCCGGCAAGGCAGACCGTCGCCGCGCGTCGCCGGTCGCCGCTAAACGGCCTGCCGCGGCCGCCGCGCCGCCAGTCCTCGACGACCGGCGGAAAGCCGAATTCCCGCTCAACCGGGCCGATTTTCAGCGTGCGCAGTTTTTGCGTATTCCCCGGGCCACAACTACAATGGGGACTTGTCCGCGAAGCTCGCGGCCAAGTTCTGCGCTGAGATTACATCCGGAGACGAGAGATGGGCGAGGGTAACTGGTTCCGTAGGACCTCGGAACGATTGCAGCGCGGCGTGCGGCGCCGCGAGTTGGCCAGCCAGCGGAACTCAGCCCTTCAGCTACGAGGCCGCCGTCTCACGCTTGAGCCGCTCGAAGATCGCCGCCTGCTGGCCACGTTCATCGTCACCAACGACTTGGACACCCGCCTCGAAGGCGGCGTCCGCGTGACCATCGCCGGCACGCTGCGCAAGGCCATCGAAAGCGCCAACGCCACCGACGAGCCCGACACGATCTACTTCTCCGACAACGCGTTTCGCGATTCGGCCGCGATCACCATCGGCCTCAATGGCGGTCCGCTAGTCATCCGCGACTCGATGGACATCCTCGGCCCCGGCCCCATGAAGGTGACCGTGGTCCAGAGCGGGCTGAACCGCGTCTTCGACGTCGCCGCCGAGGGCGAGGACGACTTCATCGCCGTCAGCATCGCGGGCATCGCCATCACCAACGGCCGCGCCATCGGCCAGGACGAAAAAGGCGGCGGCATGCTGATCAACAACGCCAGCGTTTCGCTCACCGAAGTCATCGTCGCCGACAACACCGCCACCGCCGGCGGCGGCGGCGCGTACATCGCCACCGGCAGCCTGAGAATCGATCGCAGCCTCTTCCAAAACAACTCCACCGGCGGCGAAGGCGGCGGCGGCGTCCTCAACGGCGCCCCCGGCGACGAGACCCAGCCGACGACGAATATCCGCAACTCGACCTTCACCGGCAACCAATCCGACAGCGCCTCGGAGAACTCCGGCGGCGGCGGCGTCCTCAACCGTAACGGCACGGTCCGCATCTCGCAGAGCACGTTCGTCGAAAACTCTGCCGAAAGCGGCTTCGGCGAGGGCGTCGCCAGTTGGGGCAACCCCGTCGCCGAAGGCGAAGACGAGGAGCCGCCTCCGCCGACCGTCTTCACCGAGATGGACCACACCATCGTCTTCACCGACGGCAGCAGCAGCGACGTGGCGGTCATCGGCATGACCGAGGACGAAGAGCCCATGCCGCTGGAGCCCTCCTTCGAGAGCTTGGGCTACAACATCATCACCACGCCGGGCGACCAGATCACGCTCGGCACGGGCGACCTCCCCGCCGGCACCAATCCCGGCCTGTTGAGCGACCCCGATTTGGGGGTCCCGGTCCTCGACGACTACGGCGGGTCGACTCCGGTCTTCCTCCCGAACAACGACCCCGCCAACGGGCCGATCAGCAAGGCGATCGACGCCGGCGATCCCGCGCGCTTCGGCGATTACGAACAGCGCGGCCGCCACTTCAAGCGGGTCTACGACGCCAAAGGCATGGGCGCCGGGCCCGGCGTCATCGACATCGGCGCCGCCGAAGTGCAGGCCGGCGAATTTTTCGTCGACGGCCTGGTCGACGAGACCGACCTGCAGTATTCCGGCCGGGTCAATCCCAACACCAAGGTCATCGTGATGTCGTACACCTCGGGCAACGACTTCACGCTCCGCGAGGCGATCGAGTTCTCCCAGAAGAACCCCGAAGTCGACAAAATCCTTTTCAGCGACAGCCTGCAAGGCGAGACCGATCCGACGTTCTCCTCGGCGCCGACCATTCTCCTGGACCGCGATCTCGGCTCATTGGCGATTGATCACGAAGTGGTCGTCGAAGGGCCGACCAACTTCATCGTGGAAGTGGACGCCTCGGGCGCCGACCCCACGCCGGGGCTCAACAACGGCGACGGCTCGCACGCCTTCCAAGTGGACGACGGCGACGCCCTGGAGCTGGTCGACGTGACGATCAGCGGCCTGACGATCCTCGGCGCCGACCAGATCGGCCCCGGCGGGGCGATGTACGTCAACGAGAACCTTACGCTCCGCCACATGACCTTCCGCGACAATTACTCCACGCTGGAAGGGGGCGCCGTCTTCGTTCAGTTCGGCAACCTGGTCGTCGAGGAAAGCACGTTCTACGGCAACTCGACCGCCGGCAGCGGCGGCGCCATCTTCGTCAACTCCGGCGCCGCGGGCGGCCCGTCGATCCAAGCCACGATCATCAACTCGACGATTTCCGGCAACACCGCCGGCAATCGCGGCGCGGGAATCGCCAACGACGACGGCAAGCTCGTCATCCGCCACAGCACGATCACCAACAACTCGGCGGCCTCGACCCGCGGCAGCGGCGTCTTCACCTTCGACGGCGCCGACGCCGTGACCGAAGTCTATTCGAGCATCATCTCCGGCAACGCCAACAACGACATCGAGCTGACCACCGGCGCGAGCAACACCACGTCGCTCGGCTACAACCTGATCGGCCGCGGCAACGCCTCGGGCGTCTTTACGCAGCCGGGCGATCGCCGCAACATCCTCAACCCCATGCTCGCGCCGCTGACCAACACCGGCGGGTTCATCCTCACCCACCGGCCGCTGCCGGGCAGCCCCGTCATCGACATGGGCAACCCCGCCGACGTCGCCGGCGTCGGAGACGTACCTGCCACCGACCAGCGCGGCGGCTTCTTCGTCCGCGTCTTCGACGGCAATAGCGACACGACGGCGGTCATCGACGTCGGCGCCTACGAGCTACAGCCCATTGTGCTGGTGGTCGACAATACTTCCGACGTCAACGACGGCATCTACTCGATCGACAATCTCTCGCTACGCGAGGCGATCGCCATCGCCAACGAGAACCCCCTGCCCGACGCCATTGACATGACCGCGCTGACCGGCTCGATCAATCTCTCGGGCACGTCGATGACGATCACCGACTCGCTTACGATCGACGGCCCAAACTGGTTCGACCTCCGCATCTTCGGCTCCAGCCTCACCAACGCCCGCATGTTCACGATCGACGACGGCGACGCCGACCAAGACATCGACGTGACGATCCGCGGCGTGGGCATCGAAAGCGGCCGCGCCGGCGCCATCCTCAGCCGCGAGAACCTCACCATCGACGAGGTCTTCTTCCAGGCCAATACGACCGTCGGCCCAGGCGGCGCCATCCTCCAGGAAAACGGCAGCCTGATGATCGACGGCTCGGTCTTCACCGGCAACACCACCACCGGCGCCGGCGGCGACGGCGGCGCCATCTACGGCGCCAACACCGTCATCGACCTGATCGACACCCTGGTCGCCGGCAATTCCACCACCGCCACCGGCGGCGACGGCGGCGGCATCGCCCTGTTCGATTCCTCGTTCTACGCCCTCAGCAGCACCATCAGCGGCAACACCGCCCCGGGCGGCGCCTCCGACGGCGGCGGCATCTTCGCCGACGGCAGCTCCGTCGAAACCATCGACACGACCATCAGCGGCAATATCACCACCGGCTCCAACTCCGAAGGCGGCGGCATCGCCGCCGTCAACGGCAGCACCGTCCTGCTCAAGGGTACCGTCCTCAGCCTGAACAAGACCCTCGGCAGCCAGTCGGCCGGCGGCGGGCTCTACGCCGCCAACAGCCAGGTCACGATCAGCGAGTCGCTCGTCGCCCAAAACACCACCGCGGGACACACCTCCCCCGGCGGCGGCATCGCCCTGCAAGGCGGCTCGGCCGAAATCGTCCAGTCCAGCGTGTCGGGCAATACGGCCACCGGCCTCGGCGGACACGGCGGCGGCGTGTACAACGTCGGCGCCAACCTGACATTGCGCGGCGTTTCGATCGTCGAAAACGCCGCTTCGCACGCCCAATCCAAGGGCGGCGGCGTCTACAGCGACACCAACCTCCTGGGCACGCAAACCACGACGATTCTCAACTCCACCGTTTCCACCAACACGGCCGGCCTCCGCGGCGGCGGCGTGTTCAACGCCGACGGCCGGACCGATATCCTCCACAGCACCGTCACCAACAACTCGACGCCGTTCATGAACTCCGGCAACGGCGTCGCCAGCCAGGGGACGGCCGCCACGCAGACCCGCCTCCACTCCTCGATCGTCGCCGGCAACGCCGGCGCCGGCGCCGACGCCGGCAGCGACATCGACGCCGTCGACGGGGCGTTCCTCAACTCCGTCGTCTCGCTGGGCTACAACCTCGTCGGCATCGGCAACGCCCAGCAGGCGTTCACCCAAACCGGCGACCTCGCCGGCGTCGTCAACCCGATGCTCGGCCCGCTCGAAGACAACGGCGTCGACCCGGTGAACGGCTTCTCGATGCTCACGCACGCTGTGCTGGAAGGAAGCCCCGCGATCAACGCCGGCAGTCCAACGTTCAATCCCAATAGCTTCACGCCCGCGCTCGACAACGACCAGCGGGGAGCGACGTTCCCCCGCGTGCTGCGCGGCCGGATCGACGTCGGCGCGCTGGAGTCGAACTTCGCCCCCGCCCAACCGGCCGACTTCAACGGCGACGCGATCACCGACGGCGCCGATTACCTGACGTGGCAGCGCAATTTCGGCCGGACTGGCGCCGTCAAGGCGCAAGGGGACGCCAACGCCGACGGCACGGTCAACGCCGCCGACCTCGGCGTGTGGCGCAGCAACTACGGCGCCGGCGCCGGGGGGGCCTTGGCATCGGCGTCGGCCGCGTCCAGCGCCGCCTTGCTCGCCGAGGAGGAAAAAGCGTCCTTCGCGGGCGCCACGCGGCTGGACGGCGCCCCGATCGTCGTCACTCTGGTTCCAGCGGAAGCCAGTGAAGGCGACGACTGGGCCGCCCTGCTGGCCAAGGAGGAGGCCTACCGGCTCGCCGGCCGCACCGATGGGGCGCTAGCCGCGTGGCGCTACCTGCCGGCCGCCGGCGCAACGCTCGCCAGCGTAGCGATCGAACGCGACGACGCTGCCGACAACGCCGACGCCGCCCCGGAAGACGCCGTATTCGCCGCGCTCGGCGCCGCCCTGGGATAACGGCATGGTCCCCGCCCCTTTCACTGCCTTTTTGCGCGAACCCTTGCCTAGGTGACCTGCGTCTAGGGAGGTATAATTGACAGCGGCGGCGCGGCAGGCGTCGCCGCCCGATGCCGTTAGCCTCACTTGGCGAGCCGTTCCGGCTCCGCCGGTCCTTTCCGGGACAACAACCCAAAAGTGCCAGCACCACGCGACCGTAAGCAAAGCGTCGATAGCGAATCGGCCGTCTTAGTCGGCGTACAACTTCCTGAACGTTCTTATCACGGCGAGCCGCTCGGCGAGCTTACCGGCCTGGTGGAGACCGCCGGCGCCCAGGTCGTGGGGCGGCTGACGCAAAAGCGGCAAACGCCCAATCCCGCCACGTACATCGGCCACGGCAAGGTCGACGAACTGGCCTCCCTGGTGCAGGCCACCGAGGCCGATGTCGTCATCTTCGACAACGACCTGTCGCCGGGGCAGATTCGCAACCTCGAGGAATCGCTCAAGGTCAAGGTCCTCGACCGCACCGAGGTGATTCTTGATATCTTCTCCAGCCGCGCCCAGACGCACGAAGCTCGCTTGGCCGTCGAGTTGGCGCAGTTGGAGTACTCGCTCCCTCGCTTGCGCGGCATGTGGACCCACCTGTCGCGGATCAAGATGGGCGTCGGCATGCGCGGCCCTGGCGAAAAGCAACTGGAAACCGACCGGCGGCTCGCTGAGCGGCGGATTCGCGACTTGCGCCGCGACCTGGAGGGCATTCATCGCCGCAAGGAACGCGAAGTCGCCGCCCGTCGCGACCGCATGACCGTCTCGCTGGTCGGCTACACCAACGCCGGCAAGAGCACGCTGATGAACGCCCTCACCGGCTCGGACGTCCTCGCCGAAGACAAGCTCTTCGCGACGCTCGACACGCGGACCCGCCGCTGGCAGCTCCCGGCCTGGGGGCCCGTCCTCTTGAGCGACACGGTCGGCTTCATCCGCGACTTGCCCCACCATCTGATCGCCAGCTTCAAGGCGACGCTGGAAGAAGCCCGGCAGGCCGACCTGCTGATCCACGTGGCCGACGCCAGCAGCCCCGCGGCGCTCGACCAGATCGCCGCCGTGTACGAAGTCCTCCGCGAGCTGAACATCGAGGAGAAGGACACGCTGCTGGCGCTCAACAAGGTCGACCAGGTCGAGGACGCCACCCGCCTGCAGTCGATCCGCAGCCTTTATCCCGCGGCCGTGTTGATCAGCGCCAAGAACGGCGACGGGCTTTCGCGGCTGGCCGCCGCGGTGAGCGACGCCCTCAGCCAGGACTTCCTCGAACTGGATGTGCGGTTCGACGTGAGCAACGGCCGCATGCTCTCCTTCCTCGCCAAGTACGGCGAAGTGCTCAGCCGCACGTTCAACGGCGAAAAGGCGATTATCCATTGCCGCATCTCGCGGAAGCACCTGGGAACCCTCCGCGAAGATGCCTCGGTCGAGATCCGCGCTTACGACTCCGTCGGCGCAGCCGGTCGCCACGAAAAGCCGGCCGACGGCGCCATCGGAGAAGTCGCCTGAACGCCGCGGCCGCTGGGAACAGCCAATGCGCCCTCGCTGTGAACAAACCTGCTCTGGCTGAAAGCTGACGGCTGATCGCTGACGGCTCCACATGGCCGAGGCTCACTGGCGACGCAGTTCACCAATAGAGTCGCCCCCGCGCCGCCCAATGCCCTATGGTCCGTCGCACGCTCCGCGATCGCCGCGTCGTCATCACCGGCGCCTCTAGCGGCATCGGCCGTCATCTGGCGCTGGAACTGGCCGATCGCGGGGCGCGGTTGCTCCTTTCCGCCCGCCGCCGCGAGCTGCTCCACAGCCTGGCCGAGGAGTGCCGCGCGCGAGGCGCCGCCGCCGAGTACATCGCCGGCGACGTGGCCGACGAGGCCTGCCGGGCGGACCTGGCGGCCTTTGCCCGCGACCGCTGGGGCGGCATCGACATGCTGGTGAACAATGCCGGCGTCAGCGCCCACGCCTGCTTCGCCGATAGCGACGAGTCGACGCTCCGGCGAATCATGGAGGTGAATTTCTTCGCCGCCGCCGAACTGACGCGCCGCGCCCTGCCGCTGCTCGCCGCCGGCCGGCAGCCGGCGATCGTCAACGTCGGCTCCGTTCTCGGCCATCGCGGCGTTCCGCTCACCAGCGAGTATTGCGCGAGCAAATTCGCGCTGCGAGGCTGGAGCGAAGCGCTGCGCGTCGAGCTGGCCCCGCGGGGCATCGATGTGCTGTTGGTCAGCCCCGGTACGACCGACACGGACTTCTTCGCGCACCTGATCGCCGACAAGGCCCAGCGGCCGTGGGGCGCCACGCCGTCGATTTCGCCCGCGGTCGTGGCGCGGCAGATTGCTGGCGCCTTGCAGCGGGGCCGCCGCGAGATCTTCCCCAACTGGAGGGGACGCGGGTTCGTGCTGGCCAACCGCTTGACGCCCTCGCTGGTCGATCGCGTCCTACTGCGGCTAGCGAAGCGTGCGGCTCGCCAGCCTCCGAAAACCAGCCCGGATTGCACATAACCGCAGCCACCATGCGGCACTCCGCCGACATTAGCGCGGCACGGCGTCGTAGGGGGCGCGGATTTGCAGGCGGCCGGCGCCCTCTTGCTCCTCTGGCGGCAACCCGCAATTCGCCGCCGGCGCGGCCGGCGCATCCCACACTTGAGCGCCGTTGCTCACGCCGTCGCCCTCTCAGGCCAGTGCCATGCGCCACTCGACCGCCTCGCTCACCGGCGTCGAACGCACGTTCGACAAGGATGAAATCATCGTCAGCAAGACCGACCTGAAAGGCCGGATCACCTATGCCAATCGAACGTTTCTGAAAGTCTCCGGCTACAGCGAAGCCGAGCTGCTCGGCCAGCCCCACAACATCATCCGGCATCCCGACATGCCGCGGTGCGTCTTTCAGCTCCTGTGGGAAACGATCCAGTCCGGGCGGGAGATCTTCGCGTATGTCGTCAACCGCGCGAAAAACGGCGACCACTACTGGGTGTTCGCCAACATCACGCCGACGTTCGACGGCGCGGGCCACATCATCGGCTACCATTCGAACCGTCGCGTCGCCGATCGAAACGCCGTCCGCCGCATTCGCGACCTGTATCGCCAGCTCTCGGCCGCCGAAGCGCCTTACGCCAATCCGAACCAGGCCTGCTCGGCGTCGCGAAAGGTCCTCGACGGCGCCTTGGCGCAGTTAGGCCAAACGTACGAGGAGTTCGTCTTCACGCTCGCCCGCCGGGCCGATCCCGCCACGGCGTCCTGCTAGCCGCCTCCCGCCGCCCAAACGACTCAACCTGCGAGCAACAATCCATGTTCCGCACCAGAGCCCCCCAGCACCCTGCCGCCGCAAGCCGCGGCCCCGGCGCGACAGCCGCGGCCACGGGACGGCAATTCCGCGCCGCCGGGCCCGCGCCCGCGACGCCAGCGTCCGGCGAAGCTGAAGAACTCGCCGAATGGATGCGCCGAGCGTCCGTCGTTTGCCGTCGCGCGGCGCGGGGCGACCTCGAAGCCCGCCTGTTGCACATCGACGTCGGCGGCGACCTGGGCGAGCTGCTGCACGCCATCAACGACCTGCTCGACCTGGCCGATGCGTTCGTCCGTGAAGCCAGCACGTCGCTCTGCTACGCCGGCCAGGAGAAGCACTTTCGCCGCGTGCTGCTCAACGGCATGCGCGGCGCCTTCCGCAACGCCTCGCAGCAAATCAACCAGTCGGCCGCGAAGATGGAGGCCCGCACCGCGGCCCTCCGCGAGGCGGAAGCCGCCCGAGCCGCGCTGGCCGGCGACTTCCAACAGGCCATCGACCTGGTGAACGCGCTGGCAGAAACCGCCGCGCAAATCGGCGATACGTCGGAGCTTATCAGCCACATCGCCCGGCATACCAACCTCGTGGCGATCAACGCGATGATCGAGACGGCCCGCGTGGGCGAGGCCGGCCGCGGATTTGGCGTCGTGGCCGCCGAAGTGGAAAAACTCGCCCGGCAGACGGCCGACGCGACCAAGGCGATCCACGCCCGGCTGGAGGCCATCAACAGCGCGGCCCAGCAGACCCAAGCCGCCCTGGAGCGAATCTGGGCGACGCTCCGCACGTAAGCCCGCCCCGGGGAAGGCGGATTGCGGATTGCGGAAGGCAGATTGCGGATTGCGGATTGCGGAAGGCAGAAGGCAGAGCGCTAGCCGCGGGTCAACGACCCGCCGGAGCGGAAAGGCAGATCACAGGCTGCAGGGGAAAGGCGGAAGGCGGAAGGCTAACCACGACTGATCACAGACGACTGATCACCGCTAACTGATCCCCGCGCACCGCCGCCGCATTGTGCGATCTGGCCGGCTTCAATAAAGTGGCCAAACCGTCCCTGGCTGTCGGCCCCTGTTTGCGCCCGCCAATTCGGTTAGCCGCTCGCGATGCTCGAAATCCTCTACGACGACGGCCCGTGCCTGGTGGTGAACAAGCCGGCCGGCGTCCTGACGCAGGCCCCGCTGGGCATCGACAGCCTCGAAGTCCGCGTTAAGCAGTTCTACCGCCAGCGCGAAGGCAAGCCGCCCGACGCCAACATCTATCTCGGCGTCCCCCACCGGCTCGATCGGCCCGTGTCGGGGGCCATTGCCTTTGCGCGGCACCAGCGGGCCGCCATGCGGATCTCCAAGCAGTTTGAACGCCGCACCGTGACCAAGGCGTACTGGGCGGTGGTGGCCGGCGCCGTGACGCCCCTCGTTGGGACCTGGCGCGACTTCCTCCACAAGCGGCACGGCATGGCCCAGGCCGAAGTCGTCGCCGAGGACCATCCGGCGGCCAAGTTGGCAGTGCTCCACTATCGCGTGAAGTGGCAAGACGGCGCACGTTCCTGGCTCGAAATCACGTTGGAAACCGGCCGGACGCACCAGATTCGCATTCAAGCGGCGTCGCGCGGCCATGCCGTCGTGGGCGACGCCCAGTACGGCAGCACGACGCCCTTCGGCGACCAGGCCGCAGACCCGCGCGACCGCCCCATCGCGCTTCACGCCCGGTATTTGGCCTTTCGCCACCCCATGACCGACGCCGCCGTGGAAATCACAGCCCCGCTCCCCGCGACCTGGCAATCGCTCGCCCTGCGGGGACTCGGTGAGCAGTGAGCGGTGAGCGGTGAGCTGTGATCCGCCTTTCCGCTCCGGCGGGTCGTTGACCCGCGGCTAGCGCTCCGCCTTCCGCCTTCCGCCTTCCGCATTCCGCATTCCGCCTTCCGCATTCCGCATTCCCGCTACGCAAACGAACGCCAGCCGCACGACTGGAGCCAGTTGTAGATCCACGGCTGGGTCCAGGGATTCCACGTGGGATAGCTGGCCGACATCACCGAGAAGGCCAATAGCAGCAAGCCGACGGCCATCGCCCAGCGGGAGCGAGTCAGCCGGTCGACGGCCGGGATCATCGCCAGCAGCCACAGCGGGGCCATCCAAAACACCCAGCGAAAACCGCTGGTCATACCGCCGTAGTTGCGATCGCTTTGCGGCCGCAGGCCGATGTAGAACACCAGGCACACGACCGACACGAGCAGGATGCCCGCCGCGAGCTGCCGCTCCTCCGGCCGGCCGCGGACCAGCCACAGCCCCAGGCCCCACGCGGAGAGTAGCCAGATAGGCGTCAGCGAAAAAACGCCATGGTGCCCGATGAGCGTGTGGAGCGCGTAGGCCGATTTGGTCGGCTCGCCCTTGTCGATCCCCTGCGGCTGGAGCCAGTAGCTGGGCCGCTCTTTTCCGTCCAGGACGTAAGTGTAGCGGTACCAGTTGTCGTCGGGGTCGGTCTGGCTGCGATGAGCATACGGCGGCCGCAGGCTGCCGTGGGCGAGGTAGTTCGTACCGAAGGAAGCCGCGGCGACGACTGCGGCCGCCGGCAGAAAGCCCAGCAGCCAAGGACGCCAGGCGACGACGGCCAGCGCGGCCGCCATGAGCGCCGCCAGCGACAGCGCCGGCAGTTCGTTGGCCGCCATGAACGCGGCCGCCCCCCCGGCGACGGCGAACCACCGCACCCGCCGCTCGCCGTCGCACCAGATGCGAACCAGCGCGTCCAGGGCGACCGCGGCGCTGACGGCGCCGATGATGTGGTTATTAAGCACGACGACGAACGGCGTGAGCATCGTTCCGAAAGCCGCCGCCGCCACGACGTAGATCCGCGCCCAGTCGCTCCGGCCGAATCGTTCCGACAGCCGGGCGACAATCCAAATCAGCAGCAGCATGGGCAGCACGTGGACCGTGAACAACATCAGCCGGCCGACCTCGTAGGGGTTGTCGGCAAGCGTCCAGCCAGTGATGCGATTGACGAGCCAATACTCCCCGGCCAGCAGCACGATCAGCAGCGGCGGCTTGCTCGAATAGAGGTGCATCTGGCCGTCGCGGCCCCGATGCTTCACCATGTCGATCGTGTTCCACACGTTGCGGTCGATCAGTTCGTCGATCGCGAACGTCCCCTTCTCCACGAGCGCTCGCACGGCCAGCCACCGGCTGCGGTCGTTGCCGCTGAGAAACGGGCGCTGCCGTCGCTCTTCACGTTCCACCAGGACTCGTGCCGCCTCGAGCTTCGCCTGTAGGGCGTCTTCAGATACGCCCTCGCTGCGAAACTGCCGCTCCAGCTCGGCCATCCGCCGGCTGATTTGCGCCGATTCGAGTTCTTGCCGATTGACCGAGTTGACGGCCAGGAGCCGCCCGCACATATCTCCCGCGGCCAGCGCGACCAGCAGCGCGTAGACGCCGATCCGCAGTCGCCGCGTGGAATCGTCGCCTGGAGTCATCCGCCGTCGCCGCTCCGAGCCTGCGAGGGTTGCGAAGGGGGACGCTTCGTCGCTTCGCGCGGCGAGGCGTACTGGGCGATCGAGAACTCGTCGCGGTCCCGCGAGACCAGCGCCGCGATCATCTCCGCCACGAAGCCGATCGCCAGCAGTTGCGTGCCGATGAGCACCAGCACCAGCGAGTAATACAGCGCCGCCGTCTGATGGAGGTGCACGGCCGCGTCCGGCGGCTGCCACGGCAGGCGGGAATAACACCAAACGACCGCCAGGTACGCCATGCCCAGCAGTCCCAGGGCCAACGAGCCGAGCCCCACCGAACCGAGCCAATGCTGCGGCCGCTGGCCGAAACGGGTGATGAACTGCACCGTCAGCAGATCGAGCAGGCCCTTGGGAATTCGCGACCAGCCGTACTTCGATCGGCCGGCCCTTCGCGGCCGATGCTCAACCGGCGTCTCGCCGACGCGAAAGCCCCGCGCGGCCGCCAACACCGGAACGAACCGGTGCAGCTCGCCGTACAGGCGAATCTCGTGGATGACATCGCGGCGGAACGCCTTGAGGCCGCAATTGTGGTCGTGCAGTTTCACGCCGGTCATGGCCCCGACCAGGGCGTTGAACACCTTCGAGGGATACCGCTTGTGCCACGGGTCGCGCCGCTGGCGCTTCCAGCCGCTCACCACGTCGAGCCCCTCGGCTAACCGCTCCAGCAGCTTGGGGATCTCGGCCGGGTCGTCCTGCAAGTCGGCGTCCATGGTAACGACCACGTCGCCGGTCGCCGCGTCGAAGCCCGCGCTCAGTGCGGCGGCCTTGCCGAAGTTGCGGCGGAAGCGAATGCCCAACACGCGGCTGTCGGCCGCGGCCAATCGCTCGATGATGCTCCAAGAGCCGTCGCGCGACCCGTCGTCCGAACCGCCTTCTCGCCGCCGCCGCTGTGACGCCTGGCCTGCCCGAGGCCCTTGCACTTTAGGATAACAGAAACGCCCCGCCCTGGGCGCCGCTCCCGGCCTACCGGACCTTCGCCATGACCATCGAGTCTCCCCGCTCCGCCATTCGCTCCTAGCCCCGACCGGGCTAGGTCGGTGCTGCAGTTCGCCTGGTTCCTAATCTCGGGCCAATCGGCAAAGTTTGACCCCGCGGCTCCGGCCGAGCAAGCGGCGCATCGCTCGTGCGAACTACTTCGTAGAATAGCGCCTCGTCGCCACACCGGTTTGTCAAGGATTCCTGCCGTGCCTCGCGTCGTCTCATTCATCGTGCTGGTGGGCATCTTGCTGTTCATCAGTGCGATGTTCTTCAAGGTCATGGCCCAGTTCGTGCTGCCGCTGTTCCTGGCGGCAGTGCTGGTGGTGGTATTCAAGCCGCTTCACGAATGGGTGCGGAACAAGCTGCCGGGACAACTCCGCCTGGCGGCGCTGGTCACAACGGTGCTTATTCTCCTCATCGTTTTGCTGCCGTTCACATGGCTCGGTTGGAACGCGTTCCTCGAAGGCCGCAGCGTATTCGTGTACCTCAACGACCCGGAGAATCGCCAGGAGCTAATCGCCAAGGTCGAAGCGCTCGCCTTGAAGCTGCCGATGTCCGATCAGCTTCTGGGCCACCCGCCGGCCGCGACGCCAGCCCTGCCTAAGAACGCCGACCCTCCCGCCCATGTCACCGCTGACGACGCCGCGGCCGTCGACGACGCCGCGGCCGTCGACGGCGCCGCGGCCGAACCGGACGAACCGGTCATCGAGCCAGTCTCTCCGGTGAACGTCAATGCGCTGTTTCGCAGCGCCGCTGGCTGGTTCGGCGCGCTGCTCATCAACACGGCGCAAAGTCTTGCGCGGATGCTGCTGGGGCTGATCATCATGGTGCTGGCGCTGTACTACTTCCTCGCCGACGGGCCGGCGATGATTCGCACGGTGATGCTCCTCTCTCCGCTGGAAAACGAGTACGAGCGCGAACTGCTCGACAAGTTCTCCAACGTCAGCCGCGCGGTCGTCGTCGCCGTCCTCGCGTCGGCCGTCGTGCAGGGACTGCTGGCCGGCATGGGCTTCTACTTCGCGCTCCAACCCGGCGCCCCCATTTTTCTGTTGACCATGGCGACGATGCTGCTGGCGGTCGTGCCGTTCGTCGGCGCCGCCGGCGTGTGGATTCCGACGTGCCTGTGGATCTTTTTCTACCAGGGCGAACACATCGTCGACGGGCAGGCGACCACCGGCGAACCGCTCAAAGCGATTATTCTCGCGGCCTATTGCGGCGGCGTCGTTTCGACGATCGACAACGTCATCAAGCCGCTGATTCTGCACGGCCAGTCGAACCTGCATCCGCTCCTGGCGCTAATGAGCGTGCTGGGCGGCGTCACGGCCCTGGGGCCGGTCGGCATCCTGGTCGGCCCCATGTTGGTGGCGTTCGTCCACGCGCTGTTGGTGATGGTCAATAAGGAACTGCGCCTGCTCAGCGGCGACGTGATTCAGCCCGCCTACAGCCCCGCCGCCGCCGCGATGCACCCGGCCGTTCAACTGCAGGCCCAAGCCGCGGCCGGCGGTTCGCCCGGCGTGATCGAGCAACTGGCCTCGGCCAGCGGCCCCACGGCGGCGCCGGCCGCCCCCTCAAGTCCGCTGGCCAGGGTTCGGGAAGCGACCCGCCGACGCCGGCGCCGTAAATAACGCAAATAGGACGTGCCCAGCCCGCTGGTCCGCCTCCTCACGCCGTTTCCCCGCGCGCCCGCTCGAACTTCTCCTCGGCGGCGCTGCGGCGATAGTAACGCGGAACCAGATCGATCGGATCGACCGCGCAGCCGAGCTTATAAAGCGCGATGCCCAGCGATCCGACGGCCGACGCCCTCGGGCGCCACAGCGATTCATCGACCGCGGCGACGGCCGCCGGCAGTTGTCGACGCAGCGCCGCCAGCGGCGGACCGGCGACGGCGTCGCCCGGCTGAAGTCGCTCGATGAATTGCGACGTTGCCCGGATGGAGGTGGCCGGCGGTTCGGGGAGCGCGACTGGCTCCCCCGCCGTGAAACTCGAGGTGAATAATTCCTGCCGTTGGGCGTCGAGAATGGTCCACAGCCTTCGATACGGCGCCTCGACGGCCGCCGCCAGCGCCGCCAGCGTGTGAACGCCGACCAGGTGCGCGCCGACGGCATACGCCAGCGTCTTCGCCATCACCACGCCGATGCGCAAGCCCGTGAACGAGCCCGGGCCGGTCGTCACGCAGACCAGTTCCACGTCGCGCGGCCGCCAGCCGGCCTCGGCCAGCGCAGCCGCGGCCGTTGGGGCCAGGGATTGCGCCGTACGCTCGTCCGCCGGCGTCTGCCGCTCGACGACGAGCCGGGCGGTTTCGGTCGCCGCGTCCAGTAGCGCCAGGGACGCCGTGCGGCCGCTGGATTCGATGGCGATGACGCGCAAGGGGAGACTCTCCTGTTCGATGAGCCACTGACGATACTTGCTCATCAGTTGCAACCGCGAAGTCGGCAGCGGCGCCAAGGCGGCTTTGACGATCCTTGACCCCTCCACCGGCCATACGTAAACTGGCGGTTTGGAATGATTTAGGAAAACGTGGCCTTCACGCCGCGGCCGTTCGAGGCAACGCCCGTCGCGCCGCGCGGCAATCTCCCTAACGCCACTCTGGGATCGACACGACGGTGAAGCGCGCGGTCATCAGCGATATCCACGGCAATCTCGAAGCCTTGCAGGCCGTGCTCGCCCACATCGCCGACCAGCGCGTCGATGAGATCTACTGCTTGGGCGACATCGTCGGCTACGGCCCCAATCCATGCGAGTGCCTCGACCTGGTGATCGCCCGCTGCAAAGTGGGGCTGCTGGGCAATCACGACCAGGGCGCGATGTTCGATCCCGAAGGGTTCAACAGCGGCGCTGAGCGGGCCATTTTTTGGACTCGCGAGCAGCTTGAAAAAGGGGTCGGCAGCCGGGAGCAAATCGACCGCCGCTGGGACTTCCTGGGCACCATGCCGCGGATCCACCGCGACGACCCGTGGCTGTACGTGCACGGCTCGCCGCGCAACCCCGTGAACGAATACGTCTTCCCGGAGGACATCTACAATCAAAAGAAAATGGAAAAGCTCTTTGCGCTGATTACCAAGGGCTGCTTCCAAGGGCACACCCATGTGCCGGGCGTCTTCCTGGAAAGCCTGGAGTTCATCACGCCTGAGCAAGTGGATAACGCCTTCGCGATCGGGCAGGAACGGTTCATGGTCAACGTCGGGTCGGTCGGCCAGCCCCGCGACGGCGACCCACGGTCCTGTTACGTCGTTCAGGAAGATGACAAGATCACGTTCCACCGCGTCGAATACGATTGGGGCGTGACCGCCGAGAAGATCTACCAAACGCCCGACTTGGATAACTTCCTCGGCGACCGCATCAAGGAGGGACGGTAGGCTTGCTACCCTCCTGACATGCTGCGGCGCTCTGCACGAGGCCGCTCTAGCCGTCCGCCTGGCCCGTCCGGGCGCCTCGGCTTCGCTCCGGCCGAGCCTGGCCGCGTTATTGAGCCCGCTACGGCCGAGTCATTAAAGGATTGCCCGTGGAACGTCGTAATTTCATTCTGTTCTTGGTGCTGTCGTTCCTCGTACTGACGGCCAATCAGATTTTCATCGCGTCTCGGCGGCCGCCACAGCCGCCGCCCGGCCAGCAGGCCGAGGCCCCAGAGGACGCGCCGGCCGACGACGCCCAGGCCCAGCCGGACGAGCGGCGGCCGGTCGCCCCGGCGATCAAAGGGGCCGAAGACGAAGGCCCCGACCAGCAGGCGGTCGCCGCCGAGGCCGCCGAAGACCCCGAGTTGCCTGAGCAGATCGTCACGCTCGGCTCGGTGGACGAGACGGGCGATTACCGCATGCTGGTGACGTTGACCAATCGCGGCGCGGCGGTACGGCGCATCGAGCTGGCCAGCTCACGGTTTTCGGACCTGCACGACCGCAGCGGCTACCTCGGCCACCTGGAGCTCGTCGCCGAAGTGGCGGGTTTGCGGGTGCGAGCCGTAGGCGCCGGCACGCCGGCCGACAAAGCCGGCCTGCGGCCCGGGGACGTGATCGTCGAGGCCGGCCGCGACGCGCCGGCGCCCGTCAAAACGCTCGAAGCGTTCGGCGCCGCCTTGGAACAAACGCGGCCTCGCCAGACGTTCCACCTGGTCGTCCAGCGCGACGGTCAGCGCCGCACGTTCGAGCCGCTGCTGGAACGCCGACCGCTGGAACTGGTGCGGCCCGAGGCCGAGAACGTACTGCTGTACGCAGGCAAGCTGCCCGAAGGATTCACCGCGCCGCCGTCGTTCCTCATGGCGCTCGAAGCGGTCGATGGGCAGCAGCGTCCGCCGACGGCCGAGGCGATTCCGGGGGTCGATCTGGATACTTCGAACTGGCGTCTGACCGCGCCGGCCGACGGCCGCCCGGCGGACGCCGTCACCTTCGAGCGGCGGCTACCCCACTGGGGCCTCGTGGCGACGAAAACCTATCGGCTACGTAAGCGCACCGCCCCGCCCGCCGACGGCAAGCCGGCGGAAGCCGCCGTTGCAGAACCGGCTTATGATTTGACCCTCGAAATCGGCCTGCGCAACGAGTCGGATGCGGCGCACACGGTCTCCTATCGGCTCGACGGGCCCAATGGGCTTCCCATCGAGGGCTGGTGGTACGCCACCAAGATCGGTCGCACCAGCAGCGCGATGGGCTTGCGCGACGTGGTGGGCCGGTACTTCGCCGGCGAGCCGCAACAGCTTGGCGCCCCGGCCATTGCCAGCGGCGACGTGGAAGATTTCGAAGGGAGCGGCCTGGCCTACATGGGCGTGGACGCCCAGTATTTTTGCGTCGCGCTGGTGCCGCAGGTGGAAAGCCCCGAGGCGAGCTGGATTCCCCGCTCCAGCAGCATCGTCGCCGGCACGCCGCCGAACTTATCGCGGGGCGAAGGGCGGTTCGCCAACGTCACCTGCCGGTTGTTTACCAAGTCGATGGAACTGCCGCCCGGCGAAGGCGTGCAGCACGTCTACACCGTGTTCGCCGGGCCCAAGCGACCGGAACTATTGGCCCAATACCAGGCCGCCGATTTGCAGGCCTACTCGCTGAGCGATTTCGTGTACTACGGCTGGTTCGGCGCCGTGGCTCGATTGATGCTGGGCCTGCTCCATGCGTTCTACAGCGTGGTTCAGAACTACGGCGTGGCGATCATCATGCTCACGGTGCTGGTCCGCGGGTTCATGTTCCCCATCAGCCGCCGGCAGGCCAAGAGCATGGCCAAGCTGCAAGAGCTGCGGCCGGAAATGGAGCGCATCAAGGAGAAGTACAAGGGCGACCAGCAAAAGCAGGCCCACGCCATGCAGGAGCTGTACCGCAAGCACAACGTCAATCCGCTGGCCGGCTGCCTGCCGATGCTCATTCAATTGCCCGTGTTCATCGGCCTGTATCGCGGGCTGGCCGTCGACGTCGAGCTGCGGCAGGCGCCGCTGCTGTCGGAGAATATCCGCTGGTGCTCGAACCTGGCGGCGCCCGACATGCTGCTGGACTGGTCGGGCTTCATGCCGCGGCTCATCACCAGCGGCGAGGGCTTCTTCGGGCTGGGGCCCTATCTGAACATCCTGCCGCTGGTGACCATTGGCCTGTTCCTCTTGCAGCAGAAGATGTTCATGCCCGAGCCGACGAACGAACAAGCCGCCCTGCAGCAGAAGATCATGACCTACATGATGATTTTCATGGGGCTGTTGTTTTACAAAGTCCCCAGCGGCTTGTGCATCTACTTCATCGCCTCGAGCCTGTGGGGCATCGCCGAGCGCAAGATGATCGGCTCGCCGACGACCCCGGAGGCGGCGAGCGGGCCGCCGGCGGCGTCAACCGGGCCGGCGTCGGCCGTGCAGCGCGATAAAGCGGGGAAGAAGGCGCCGGGGGATCATCCGCGCGCGAAATCCAAGCGTCGCCGCTGACGAGGGCGGCCGCGAGATAGATCGAATTGCCAAAGAACGCGTCGCGTGGAACTGAGTTGGCCGCAGCGCGGCGATCGGCGGTGCATTTGAAATTGTAGGTCTCGCCGATGCGATGCCGCCGCACGGGCTTGGGCCTTGCTCTTCGTTGGGCGTCGGTGAGAGGCTGCCGGAAGGTGCAAGGGCAAGCAACCGCGTAGAGACGAGCGCGACGTAGGCCGTTGTGCCGACGCGCCGTTGTAGAGGATCGCGCGGCCAATTCCTAGAAGAATCTCTTTTCACGATCGCGCGGCGGCAAGTTCCCAAGAGATCCCGCGAAATGGGTTCTTGACAATTATAGTGTACATACGTATACTTTCCGACGCCTGGCGAATTCTGGTTCGAACCGCATCTCTCGACCGAAAGGAGAACGATCATGGCCGCCGGTCATCGCTCATGGTCGCGTAGCCTGCTGCTTCTTGTCGGAATTGCCCCATGGTTGGGAATTGCCCCATGGTTGGCATCCTCCGCCCACGCAGCGTTCCCTGACGGCTGGGCCGGGTACGTCACGCATAGCGTGACGACCGAGCCGGCCAGCGACCTGACCGACTTCACCTTGCTGGTGTCGCTCGACCAGTTGCCCAGCGAGTTCTGGCTC
>QEVI01000120.1 GCA_003576855.1 Planctomycetota bacterium | reverse complement strand
CTCGTTGAGCCGCGGCTGGAGTGGCGGGGTACTTTAGCGGTGAGGTTAGCCGCCGCTCAACGAGCGGCCGGGGCGGGCACGCGCGCGGCATTTGCGGCGCTCCGGCGGCTCGTTGAGCCGCGGCTGGAGTGGCGGGGTACTTTAGCGGTGAGGCTAGCCGCCGCTCAACGAGCGGCCGGGGCGGTCACGCGCGCGGCATTTGCGGCGCTCCGGCGGCTCGTTGAGCCGCGGCTGGTTGGGGGAGGGCTTGGGCGGCGGCTCGTTAGTCGTGGAGGCGGGCTTGCTCGTGGGGCGCTAGGCGGTCGGCGGGGATTTGGCCCGCGGCGATGGCCGCGGCAAGCTGGCGGCGCCGCTGCGGCGACTGCATTAGCAGATCAATCGCCAGCCGCTGATTTCCGTCCTGGAGCGTCGAGAAGTGGGCCAGGACGGCCGCCGCGGCTTCGGGGGCGTCCAGGTCCATCAGGCCGCTGACCGCTCCCATCTGCAGTTCCGCGTGCACGTCCTTGCCGAGGTACTGTTGGAGCTTGACGCCGCCGCGCTCCCAGACGTCGGCGCCGAGGATGCGGAGGGCGTCGTAGCGGGTGCCGTTGGCCACGGCGGCATCGTCGGCCATGTCCCAGGCGAGCTCGATGGTCCGCTGCCACCGCGCTTGCAGTTGTGGATAGGGCTTGAGCAGTTCGGCCAACCGCTCGCCGGGCCGCTTTCCGAGTTGGCTGAGGCCGTTGACGATGCCGCCGCCGACGACGACGGCCTGCCAATCGCGCAGCGGCTCGCCCGCTTGGGGAAGCGCGAGGTCCAGCAGCCGCACCAGCTCGCGGCCTGCGTCGCGGCGGCCGGCGGCGAGCGCTTCCTCCCAAATGGCGGGAATCCGCTCGTATTCGGCCGGCGTGCCGACGGCCAGCCCTTGCAAGAGGTCGACGATCTTCACCGCGGCATCCGGGCCGCTGGTGGGCGCCTCGCCGGCGAGGGCCCGGTCGCAGTTGGTCCCGCGGGGCACAAGATAGACGCCGCAGAGGTCCATCAGGTGGTGCGTCGCCAGGGGGCCGTCGGGGCGGACTACCACGCGGCTTCGGCCGGGCCGCAGCGTGCTGTAACCGAGGCGGACGGTATTGAACCGATCGTATCCGCCGGTGGCGCCGACGTAGTTGATGACCGGCGGCTGGAGGCCGTCGATGGCGAACCTGTTGGCGGCCGTATCGTCGGCGCAGGCCCAGTGGAGGATGACTTCGAACTGGCCCCCCGTGGGGTGCTCGACCTGCCAGGCGACGTAGTCGTTCTGGCCGTGCCAGTAGCCGATGTTCTGGTAGGGCTGCTCGAAGGTGATCTGGCCGCCGTAGATTTCGGCGCTGGCGGCCAGGAGCCAAAGCGTGCCGTCGTAGTCCGGCGTGACGACCGTGGGGCGGTTGCCCTCGATGGCCTTCGGCGGCGGCCCGGCGGCGGTGATGTAGGCGATGAGGTCCGCGGCGTCGGCCGCCGAGACGTCGCGCTCCAGCCCTTCGGGCATCAGCGACTTGCCGGAGCTTTCGAACAGTTCCAGGTCGGCCCGCAGCAGCGTGCGTTGCTTCCCCTGCTGCTCCAGCAAGGTGACGCTGGTGGAGGTCTCGCCGGCGAGGATGCCGGCGTGGGACAGGCCGTCGGCCGTGATGGCCGTGTAGCTGCGGTAGCGCTGGTCGATGTCGCGGTTCGGGTCGAGGATGGATTGCAGCAGGGCCGTCGGCTCGCGCGAGCTGAGGGCGGCCAGGTCGGGACCGACGGCATGGCCGGCGCCTTCGAGGCGGTGACAACTGGAGCAGTGCTTACCGAAGAGCTTACGGCCCTGCGCGGCGTCGCCGGGGTGCTCCGCCGCGGCGGCGTACTGGGCGATCAGTTGCTGGCGGTCGACGTCCACCGAGGCGGCCACGACCTGGCGGGCCTGGGCGCGGATCGCCGCGTCGGCGTGCTCGGTGAGCCGCTGCCGCTGCAGCGCGTCGAGGTCGTTGGGCTGCACGTCGCCCGCGGACAGCTTGGCCAAAAGCAACTTGGCGAGCTGGTCGTCGCCGATCATCGCGTCGAAGGCGGCGGCCCGCAGTTCCGCGGTGAACCCCCGCCACGAGGCCAGGATCATCTCGGCCGCCGCGCTGGAGCCGTTCGCGGCGAGCTGTTCGATGGCCGCCTGCCGCACGGCCGGCCCGTTCTGCGGCCCGAGCAGGCCCTCGAAGAGCGGAAGGAGCGAATCGCGGTCGGGCTGGCCGGCGGCGACGACTTGGATGGCCGCGAGCTTGGCCGGCTCGTCGGCCGCCGGGTCTTGGAGCGTATGGCGAGCCTGGGCGATGATCGGGGCCAGTTGCTCGGCGAGCGGGGCGGCGTCGACGCCGGCGGTGCGATGGTGCTCGAACAGCCGGGCGGCCGCGGCCATTTTCCAGGTGGCCGGCGGGCCTGTGGGGAGTTTCCCGGCGAGGGCGGCGACGTCGGAGGCGTCGCCGAGGTCGACCAGCAGGTCGACCGCGGTGGCGATGACGGTTTCGTTGATGCCTGCGGCGGTAGCCGGGCCCGCTCCGGCCGCTCGTTGAGCGGCGGCTATGTTGGCTGCGCTTGGCGCTGAGCGGGGGGGCGAATTCGGGACCGCTCCGGCCGCTCGTTGAGCGGCGGCTGTAGTGGCTGCGCTTGGCGCTGAGCGGGGGGGCGAATTCGGGTTCGCTGCGGTTGCTGGTGGAGCGGCGGCTGTGGCGTGGGCGATGATTTGCTCGGCGACGGCGGCGACGTTCTGCGTACCGATGCTCGACCAAACGGCCGACAGCAGGTAGGGGTCGGCCTGGCCGGCAATGGCCAGTTGCGCCAGCGCCGGGGCGGCTGCCGGCGCCGGGGCCTCGCCGAGCGTGTAGGCCAGTTGCAGTCGCACTTGCGGGTCGTCGTCGCCCGCCAGCTTAATGACGGCTTCGGCCAGGCGGGGCGAGTCCTTCAGCAGCGGTTCGCTGATTCGAATCGCGTGCCGGCGGACGGCGGGATGCTCGTCGGCAAGCGCGACGCTAAGAATCTCGGCGTCGACCGCCTGCAAGCCGTCGAGCGCGCAGAGCGCCTGCAGGCGGGTCGCCGGGCGCGGCGCGCGGCGAACCAGCTCGCCCAGCGCCGGCGCGGCCTCGACGGCGCGTCGCTCGACGAGCAATTGCTGAGCGAGATCCCGCTGCGGGCCGTTGGGGGAATCGAGCGCGGCCGCCAGGCCTGCGGCCGCCAGGCGATCGAGCCGCGGCGCGGGGCGAGGCGGCCGGCCGCGCGGGCGGATGCGGTAGATGCGGCCCTCGTCCCGGCCGCCCATCACGTCGCGGCCGGCGAGCGCTTGCGGGGGGATGAACTTGGGGTGTTCAATGATCTCGCGGTGCATGTCCACCACGTACAGGCAGCCGTCCAGCCCGGTGCGAATCTGCACGGGCCGGAACCGCGTCTCGGTCGACGCGAGAAACTCGACGTCCTGCTCGTCGGCGGCCCGCGCTCCCTGGAAGCTCGATCCGGCGGCGGACAGCACCCGCCGGTGCACCAGGTTGTTGACCGGCTCGGCGACGAAGGCGTTGCCGGCGTACTCGGCCCCCAGCAGATCGTCCCGGTAAATCTCCAGCCCGCAGGCCGAGGTCGGCCGTCCAGGGGGCCCGGAGAGGGCGAACAGCGACGGGGCGCCGATCGGGTGGAGCTGGTTGGGATCCTCCCCGACGGGGACGAACACGTCGGTCGGCGGCGGCGCCACGCGGGGATTGCGGGCCATGTAGCGATCGGTGAGCGGGTAGTGCTCCATCAACGTGCCGTTCTCGCAGCCGAACCAGTCGCCCCAGTCGTTGCGGGTGCGCCCCTGCTGGGTGTAGCCGGTGACGCCTTCGATCTCGCCCGTGTCGGGTCGGAAGCGGAAGTCGCGGTTGCCCAGCGCCAGCTCGCGTCCGGTGTGCGTGGTGATGTGGCCGCCCAAGAGGCCGCCAGAGCCGTAAAGCCAGTTGTCGAGCCCCCAGCGGAGGCTGTTCACGCGGGCGTGGGGGTTGCTGGCATCGAAGCCCGTGATCAGCACGGTGCGGCGGTCGGCCTGGCCGTCGCCGTCGGCGTCTTCGAAGTAGATGACGTCCGGCGCATCGCAGACGATGACCCCCCGGCGCCAGGCCTTTACGTCCGTCGGAAACCGCAGCCCCTGGGCGAAGACGGCGGAGTGGTCGTAGCGGCCGTCGCCGTCGCGATCGGCCAGCGCGCGGATGTTGCCCGACGGGGTGAACTGGTCGTCGACGTCGCGTGTGTAGTCGGGCATCTCGGCGACCCACAACCGGCCGCAGGGGCCGAAGTCGATCGCCACGGGGTCGGCGACCAGCGGTTCGGCCGCCGCGACTTCAACGACGAAGTCCTGCTTCGCCTGGATTGAATTGAGCCCGCGCTGGAGCCTGAGCCGCTCGGCGTTCGACTGGCGCTGGGCGTCGGACTTGAGCTTCAGCGAGTCGGGGACCTGGCGGTGGACCTCGGCGATGATCCGGTCCTCGAGGCCCGGTCGCAGCGTGGTCGGCAAGGCGAAGTAATGGATTTCGCCGCCGCCGCCGTAGCCGCCCTCTTTCAGCAGCCGCTCCGAGGGGATGTAGGCGCAGAAGTCGTTCGAGTACCCGTGGAGCCACAGGCGGCTGGCGTCCAGTTCCTGTTTCAGCCGCAGCGAGTAGTCGACGCAGACCTCGCCGGCCAGGAAGACCATCACCAGCGAATCGCCGAAGGCGAGGGTTTGCACCGGGTAATGCAGCTTATCGACCAGCGCTTCGCCTCGATCCAGCCGGGCAAGCTGGTAGCGGGCGTTGTAGCCCTCGGCGCCTTCTTGTTTTGCCCGCTCCTCGAGCTGGTCGCGCGTCGGCGCTTCGGCCAGCGGCAAGTCGATGTGGGACAGCACGGCGGAGAGCGACCCCGTGACGGGCTTGAGCGTGCCGGCCAGGAGCCGGTCGACCTCCGCGCGAATCTGGTCGCCCTGATCGGCGGCGGCGGCCGTATTGCTGCCGGTGACGCCGGAATCGGGGTTGGAGTCGGAGCCGCACCCGATGGAGATCAAGGCCGTGACGCCGGGATGGGTTCGCTCGATCGCCTCTTGAGCGTAACCGGCCCAATCGCCGCTGATCTTGTTGTCCGAGAGCGTGACGCAGTGGCAGGCGTAGGTGGCGTAGATCGCGCGGATCGCATCGTCGGCGGCGCTCTTCACGACCAGGATGGGCAAGTCGTGGTCGACGGGCCCCCCTGCGGTGCGGCGGTTCTTGGCGAAACCCACGTTGCCTACCGCCCACGACAAGGTGGCCGGCTTGCGATCGGCCAGCGCCGCCAGCGCCGCCTGCTCCAGGGCGTCGGTCAACTCCTGCGTGTAACGATCGATGTGCGCCTGATGTTCAGGCGGTATGGGCGAACTGAAAATCGTGTCGGCCGAGCCGTTCACCTTCGGCGCGGTGTGCGTGTGGGTGAAGGTGGCGACGATCCGCTCGCGCCGCACGCCCGCCTTCTCGTGCAGCCGGCGGGCGACTTCGTCGATCATCGACTCGCGCATGCCGAGATTGTCGACGGCCAGCAAAATCGCTGGTTGCTCCTGGTCGGAACCAAGGGCCAGCGCCTTGGCCCAGATGCGCTGCGTGACGCCTTCGGACTCCGCGCGGCGGCCCCCGAAGCCGTGCAAACGCACGGGATAGCCGGGCGTGACGTCGACCCTGGCGACGCCGACGTCGTAAGTCGTTTTCTGCGGACTCTCGGCCGCTGCGGTCGAAAGCAGACAGGCCGCACAGAGCAGCCCGCGGGCCGCCATGGCGATGGTATGTGGTAGGCGCCAAGTCATGTCATTCGTCCTCCTCGACCGCAAGCGAACAGCCCGCGAGCGCCGGCCGCCAGCGCGACCAGCGCCGCGGCGAGCGACGCCGGCTCCGGCACGGCCGTCAGCGCTCCGCCGGCGGCGACGGCGCCGAAGTTGGCGCGCCACACCGCCAGGTCGGCCGCGTTGATGAAACCGTTGCCGCTGCCATCGGCGCCGGAACCAGCGGGGTCGGCCGCCGCTCCGAACGTTCGTTGCCACAGTAGGAAATCGGCGCCGTCCACGTCGGCGTCGTTGTCGTAATCCCCGGCGCCAAGCTGGCCCGGCAGCGGGCCGAACTCGACGACCCCCGCCAACACCTCGCCGCTGGTCAGCAGGAACTCGAAGTGGAAGTCATCGAGCGCCAGCGATCCGGCGGAAATATCGACCGGCGTGCCCAGGTCCAGCAAAACGCCGCCGCGATCGAGGAGCGTCGCCCCGCTGGTCTTGAATTCGGTCAGCCGGCCGGGGCTGGCGTTATCGGCTTCATCCCACCCCGGCAGCCCTTGATCCTGCAAGCTGCGCCAGCCGCTGCCGCCTGGCATCAGTTTACCGCTTGCGGAAGTGATCGTGTACGCGGTGATCGACGCATCGAAGAACGGCGATTCATTCTGAATGGCGGCGTCGCCGGTGGCGGGATTGATCGAAAGCACGAGGTTGTTGTGCGGCGCGTCGGGGCCGCCCGGCGCCCCTTCGACCACTCCCGCTAGAACGCCGACGCCGGGAACGGAGTACTCGAACGCAAGCTCCGCGGCGGGATACGCCTCGCCCAGCGCGGCGGGCGGCTGGGGGTTGTAGGGCGTGCCGAGCGTCCGTCGGCCGCCGGGCGGCAGCGACAGCGAGCCGCTAGGATTGAACTCCGTGAGGCGGCTGGTCGAGGCGTTGTCCGCCTCGTCCCAGCCGGCGAGCCCCTGATCCTGTAAGCTGGCCCACCGCCCATCGGACGTGAGCAGCCGGCCGGCGGGCGAGACGATCGTGTAAGCGTCGAGGACGACTACTTGATCGGAACGATTCGCGATCGAGGTTTCGCCGGTCGCCGGGTCGACCGCGAGCCGCAGCAGGTCGGAAACGCCGGTGAAGTCTTCGAGCTGGTTATGGATGGCGCCGACGATCTTGTCCTCCAAGCCGTGCGCCCAGCGGCCCGGCAGCCCGTAGTAATAACTGGAGTCGTCGGCCTCGTAGCCGCCTTCATACAGGATGCGCTCCGAGCCGATGTAGCCCTGCACGTCGTTGCTGTAGGCGTTGACCCAGAGCCGGTCGCCGATCTCCTGCTTAAGCCGCAGGGAATAATCGACGACCACCTCGCCTTCCAGGAACACCATCGCCAGGTCGTCGCCGAAGGTCCACGACGTCACGCCGTACATGGCCGAAGCTGGGCTCGGCGCCAGGCGGGCGCTGGCCGGGTCGCCCGGCAGTCGCGACGTGGCGTAGTCGAGCTCGATTTCGTTGTGAAACGCCGCGATCGACGGCGAGACGGGCGTCAGCAGGTTGCCGGCGACGAGCCGCTGGACTTCGTTGGCAATCGCCTGCCCGTGGGCCAGCGCCGTGGCCGAGGACCCCTGCGGCGACGGGTTCGAATCGCCGCCGGCGCCGATCATCACCAGCGCCGCCGCGCCGGGGTAGAGCGCTTCGATCCGCTCGCGGGCATAGCCGGGCCAGTCGCCGCTGACGGCGTTGGAGTCGGCGCCGCCGATCGTCACCGCATGCGTGGCGTAACTGGTGATGATCGCCTTGGCCGCGCCGAGCGAGTCGCGCACGAGCATCACTGGCAGATCGTGGTCGACTTCGGAACTGCCGCGGCGATTGACCGCGAAGCCGACCGAGCCCGTGCCCCAGGAAATCGCGTGGCCCGGCGTGCGATTGGCGATGGCTTGCTGAGCCACGGCCGCCAACTGGTTCGATAAATACGCGGTGTACTGCTCGACATGCTGCTGCTGCGTCGCGGTGAGCGGCGGGCTGAACAGGTTCGGCAGATAGCCGTCGACGTGCGGGCAATTGTGCGAGTGCGTGGACGTCACCACGATTCGCGACTGCGGGATGGAAAGGTCGGCCGCGAGGCTGGCTCGCAGCGGATCGACGACGTCGTCGGGCACGCCGGTGCAATCGACCGTCAATAGCAGGGCCGTTGCGCCGCCGTCGCCGAAGGCCGCCGCCTGGGCGACGATGTTCTGCCGCACGACCGTGGCCTCAGGGCCGCCCGATCGGCCGGCGTAGCCGCTCAGCATCACCGGCGTTTGCGGATTGATGCTGACCTTGGCGACGCCGAAGTAGCCGGTCTGCCCCGCGGCGCCGCCGGCCAGCGTGGCGACCAGCGCCAGCGACAGCGCCCCGCGGCGCTCAATGCCTCGAATCGTCCGCTGCATGGAGTTACCGGGCCCCTCCTGCAGCGCCCACTCGGCGCGGGCGGAGCGCGACGACAGCCATCAGGCCGGAGGCGACGACCGCCAGCGCGCTCGGTTCGGGCACGGCCTCGATGGCGGCGCCGCCGGCAGCCGTCGCGGCGCCGAAGTTCGTCCGCCACACGGCCAGGTCGCCGGCGTCGATCGTTCCGTTGTTGTTGCCGTCGGCGCCGGCGCCGGGCGGGCTGGCGGCGGAGCCAAGCGTTCGTTGCCAGCGGAGGAAATCGGCGCCGTCGACGTCGCCGTCATCGTCGTAGTCGCCGGCATCGCCTCCGCCCGGCGTGGGGATCGCGCCGAACTTCACCAGGCCGGTTCGCGTCCCGCCGGTGCTCAGAGAGAACTGGAAGGAGAAATCGCTCAACGAGAGCGGCCCGCTGGCGATATTGACGGGGGCGCCGAGGTCGAGCACCGTGCCGCCGCCGGGCATCGCCGTGCTGCCGGCCGTCTTAAACTCGGTGATGCGGTTGGCGTTGGAGTTGTCCGCCTGGTCCCACGCGGGGAGGCCCTGGTCCTGCAGGCTGTTCCACGCTGCGTCGCCGGTAAGGAGCTTGCCCGAGGCCGAGGCGATGGTGTAGCCGTCGATCGCGACGTCGAAGAACGGCGATTCGTTTTGAATCGCGGCCTCGCCCGTGGCGGGATTGATCGTCAGCACCATGTCGTTTTCCCGGCCGGTGAATTCGACGATGCCGTCGAGCGTGCCCAGCGTCGGCGAGGAGTATTGAAACGACAAATCGGCGCCGACGGGGACGCCAAAGCCGCTGGGCGTCTGGATGCTCAACAGGTTTCCGAGATTGAGCCCTCCGCCGCCGACGCTGACGGATGTTGAACCGGCCGTCTTAAACTCCGTGCGGCGAGTCGCCGAGGAGTTGTCGGCCTCGTCCCAGTTGGCGACGCCTTGATCCTGCAGGCTATTCCAGGTCCCGGCGAGCCGGCCCGACGGCGACGTAATCGTGTACGCATCCAGCGCGATCGGCGAGCCCACGACGTTTTGAATGGACACGGCGCCCGTGCCGCGATCAACGGCAAGCACCAGCAGGTTCATATAACGCAGCGTGGCCGTCGTGGCGGTGGTCGTGACGACGTAGTCGGCGCCGCGGACCGGGGCCGGCGCGAGCGAACGATCGATCTCCAAGCGGCCCTGGATGGATCCGGCCGTCACCAGGTTCCACGCATTGCCGAGCACGGGCGTGTGGCCGCTGAACTCGGGCCGCACCACGCCGTCGAGAAACGCCGTGCCGGCCGCGTTGATGACCGAGTGCGCGGCCCCGGTAATGACGGGGTTCAAAACGCTGGTCGCGCCGAAGGTGACGTTGCCGGAGCTTGAAAAGCTCACGTTCGGCCCGACGATGCGGGTTCGCTGGTTCAGGTCGGCGCTGGCGACCGACACGGTGCTGACGCCGCTGCCGGTCGTCTCGCCCAAGAGGAGCGTGCTGGCGGCGGCGCCCCCGGTGATCAGGCCCTGGGCCGAGAGCGTGCCGCCGCGCTTCACCGTCAGGTGGGTGGCCACGCTCTGGCCGGCGACGACGTTGCCGGTGGTCGCCGTTCCGGGGACGACGTTCAAATTGCCGCCGCTGCGGATTTCGAGCGTGGCGTTGTCCATGATGACTCCGCCCGGGCTGACGGGCGTGTCGTGCACGAACGCCACCCGGCCGGAATTCAGCACGGCGACCTCGTTGAGCGTTGCCGCCGGGACGAACGGGGGATTCCAGTTGCCGTCGACGTTCCAGTCGGCAGGGCCGGCGACGTTGAACGTCACGAGCTGCTGTTGCGCGTCGGCCTGTCGCCCGATGAGAGACAGCGCAATAGCCGCCGCCAAGGCAGCGAGCATTCGCGGAAGGGGTCTGAACATGGAAGTATCCTCGCATGATGGGATGAGTTGGCGCCAAAGCGAAGCCTGAACGACAGAGCGCACCGAAGCGGCTAGCGGGCCGCCCCGTGAGATGAGATCAAGCGCGCTTTGTCCGTCGCCGAGCCGCCAAGCTCAGCCCCGCAGCGACCAGCAGAACCGCCGAGGAGGGTTCGGGCAGCGAGGCGATCGCCGCCTCGGCCGCCGCCACGCCGCCCGGAAAAAACGACTTCCACTGCTGGAAATCCGCGAAGTCGACGAAGCCCGAGTCGTCGACGTCGCCGTTCGTGCCGAACGGTTGCGGCGTAAAGCTGTGGGCCTGGATAATCAGATAGTCGGCCATGTTCACCGTGCCGCTATTGTTGGCGTCGCCGGGTACGCCCGGGTTGTACGTGCCGGAGGCGTCGTAGGTGAAGTAGTCCTGATCGCCGTTGTTGGGGTGATTGTCGAGGACCGTGTCTTCGGCCGCGAAGAGCAGGTCGAACGACGACCCGCCGATCGGATTGAACGTGACGCCGTTGGGCTGCGCCGCGGTGCGCGACACGGCGTACTCCAGGAAGTCGGCGCCGCCGGAGTTGTCGGAGTCTCCCACGGCGACGGTCCGCCCGGCGGCGGGGCCGGCGAACGCGCCGGTCGGCGACCAGGCGTTCCAGCCGCCGGTGCCGCCGAGATTGAACTCCATGCCGATGGCGGTGGTTCCTGGAATCGAATTCTGGCCGGTGGTTTGGTTGCGGTCCAAGTCGATGAAGATCCAGTTCGAGGCGACGTCGATCATGCCGTCGGCGGTGTTGCGATACAGGAAATAGAAGAAATTCGCGTCGTGCGCCACGGCGCCTTGGAGGATGTCGATGTCCAGCGGCCGCGCCGGGCCTGAGGAACCGTCGCCGACCGCGTCCGCCGTGTACTTCGTGACGCCCAACCAGTCGCTGACGTTGCCGTCGATTTTAATCGCGCCGTTGGGGACGGGGTTGGCGATGGTTTGCACGCTCGCCCCTTGGACGAGCGACGCGGCGATGAGAGCCGCGGCGAGGGAGAAAACGGCGGTGCAAGTCGGGCGTCTCATGGAGGAACTCCTTACACGAAGCGAAAAAGCCAAGAACGGCGATGGTTGCCAAAAGAAAACAAGAAAAATTCAAAAACGGCATACCCCTAGGGACGCGACGCGCTTCGGGCCCCACGGCGGCTGTCTGACGGGTTGTCTTCTGTGGATTGCGTTTACTTGCGTTAGCGCTCACTTCGCGGGCGAACTGCGGAACTCCAACACGAGATGGTCCGCATTCTCGCTTGTCACTTCGACTTCTTGCGGAGAATTGGCCAGCGTCAGCGGCGCCAATTGAGGCACCGGGCCCCGCTGCGGGTCCTGAAACGTCTTGCCGGTGTTCTTCGAGGCCTGCACCATGACGCTGTACTTGCCCGGCTTCATCCCGTGGCCGGATGCCAACTGGAACCGCCCCGCCTCGATGGCCGCGCCGGCGCCACGTCCGCCGGGGTTGTCGGCCGGCTTGAATTGGATCGTCCCGACGTCGACCGCCGCGCCGTCGACGTTCACCACGCCGCCGACGTCGCCGAGCTCCCCGCGGCCGCCGCACGCTGCGGCGAGCCCGAGGCACGCCAGCAAGCCCGTCAGTTGCACTGCCCCCAGGCGGTAGCGGGCCGATCGTTGTACTGTCGAAGCTGCGCCGCTGTTCATGGCAGGCCCACCGTCTCGTCGCCGCGGGGGGTGCCGAGCGCCCGCCAGACGAACAAATCGATCGAGTCGGCGATCAGGTTCGCGCTGCCGTCGCATCGGCCGGCCACGACGCCGCCGACATGGTAGCTGCGGGCGGTGTGCAACACCATGTTCAGCATCGGTGCACTGGCGATGCAGGGCGCTTTCGCGCCAATTGCCCTGTCGGCGTCGTCGCACCAGCGGACGACGTCCGGCGTCGTGTCGTTCGGCAAATAGAACTGCTGGAACACCGGGCCTTCGTCATAAGCGATCACGCCGCGGATCGAGCACACGCCGCCGGCGACGAGCTCGGCCGTCAGCAGCGTGTTGGACGTGCCGTCGGTGATTTGACTGAACTTGTCTCCGTGATTGTAAGTAAAAACGCCGTGAACGCGGGGGAAGCGGACGGGATTACGTTCCCCGGTCGGCGCCTCCAGATAGCTCGCCGTGGGGGGCGCCGCGGGAGGATTCGTGTCCTGAACGCTGCCGAAGTTGCCGGCGTAAGAGATGCGGCCGTAGCCTTCGACGTCGCCCGCGGCGCACGAGGCGTTCTCGTTCCAATTCGTCCACACGGACTCGTCCGACGGGCAATGCAGCGCGGGGATTTTCGCCGTCCGCACGGCTTTGATCGTCGGCGACGCCCCGGCGACGATGCCGGGATTCCACGTGAAGTCGATGGCCTGGCTGATCGCGGCCTGCTCCATGTAGCCAAACAGCCGCGCGGCCCAGGACCATTCGGCGTACGGCGTGCCGCCGCCGACGCCGGTCCCGTAGCCGTCCTTCGGCAACGGCCCGTAGCCGGGCGGCAGCGATCCGTGGGCGGCATGGTAATTCTGCAGCGCGAGTCCCACCTGTTTGCAGTTGTTGATGCACTGGGCGCGTCGCGCCGCCTCGCGGGCCGCCTGCACGGCCGGCAGCAGCAGCGCCACCAGCACGCCGATGATCGCGATGACGACCAACAGCTCCACCAAGGTGAAGGCGCGTGGCGTCCGCGCTCCGCCGGCCAGGGGCGTGCGGCCGCGCGAAAGGGCCCGTAGGGGCAAACCGGAAGAAAACGGCGCGGCAAGCGCGCCTGCTGCACGAGCGTTAGCCATGACCTCACTCCATTGCCTAGGTCCGCCGATCTGCGGGAGGGCCAGCGGCTGCCCCCGGGGCCGCCCTCCCTCCCGCGCCATCGGCGGCGCCCCTTTCTAGCTTCTGCGACGACGCCAGCAAGCCAACGCCATGGCGGCGGTGACGCCCAGCGTTCCCGCCGCCGGCTCGGGCACGACGCGATAGTTGAACCAGTTCTGGCTGCCGTTGTCGGGACTGGTGTCGAGGACCGTGTCTTCGGCGCCGAAGACCACGTTGAACGAGTTGCCGCCGATCGGATTGAACGTCAGGCCGTTCGGCTGCGAAGCGGTTCGGGAAATGGCGTACTCCAAAAAGTCTGCGCCTGCCGGGATGGCGCTGGAGTCGCCGGTGGCGACGGTTCGTCCATTGGCTCCGCCGGCGAATGCGCCCCCCACGGAATTCCAGGCGTTCCAGCCGCCGGTGCCGCCGAGATTGAACTCCATGCCGATGGAGTTCATCCCGGGGATTCCGTTCTGGCCCGTGGCGGGATTGCGATCCAGGTCGAAGAAGATCCAGTTCGAGGCCCCGTCGATCATGTTGTCGCCCGCGTTTCGATACAGGACGTAGATGAAGTTCTCGTCATGCGCGATGGCGCCTTGGAGGATGTCGATGTCCAGCGGTCGAGCGGCGCCCGACGAGCCGTCGCCGACGGCGTCTTGCTGAAAAGGCGTCACGGCCGCCCAGTCGGATAGATTCCCGTCGATGACGATGGCGCCGTTGGGCACGGGATTCGAAAGGGACTGGACCTCCGCCGATTCCAGCGGCGCGGCGCCGGCGCCTAAAAGCATCAGGGCTGCCAGGGCAGGACGCCGAAC
>QEVI01000119.1 GCA_003576855.1 Planctomycetota bacterium | reverse complement strand
CAGGCGTTTCTCGACAAGCCGGCGCCAGAAGCCAAGCCGGACGTCCCGATGGATCGACTGGGATTCGGCACGTATCGCGACCGGCCCGACGCCTGGGAGAAGGTGTGGACCTATCGGCGCATCCGCGGAAAAGGCCAGCCGGCCCCCGGCGACCTGTGCCTCCAGAACTGGGGCTATTGGGCCAAGCTCAACGAGGGGGGCAACGACTACCCGTTTGGATATCTTTTCAAGTCGAAAGCCGACGCGCACGCCGAGCGCGGCGATTGGCGGGGCGGGATCGACCTGGAGGTGCTCGCGGCCGCCGAACAGCGGGCCCTGGCCTGGCACTGGTGGTTCAAACAGCACGCCCCGGCAGGAATTGATCCGGGGCAGATCGTCCTCGATTCGCGGGTCCTGGGTACAAGCCACGGCCTGGCCATGTTGCCGTACATCCGCGACACGCGCCGTTCGATCGGCCTGGACGGGTACATTCTGCCGTACAGCGACCTGACCGGGCCGGCCGAGCAGCGAACCGGCGCCAGGTTCGCCGATCGCATCGCCCTGGGCGCGTACCCCGCCGACGTCCATGGACTGGCCAACTGCGAGATCCCGCCATACGTCGTCGCGGCGCACGATACGCTGCCGTTCTACATTCCGTTTCGTGCGCTCACCAACCAGCGGCTGGAGAACTTCCTAGTCGCCGGCAAGACGATGGCCCAAAGCTTCCTGGCGAATTCCGCGACGCGACTCCATCCGATCGAGTGGTCCACCGGCACCGCGGCGGGCGTGGCGGCGGCCTACATGTCCCGCACCGGCAAGACGGCCCGCGAGGCGCATCAGTCCATCGCCGAGCTGCAAACGCTAGTCCGGCAAAAGACGCCGATCGACTGGACGTTCAGCGGGGCTGATCCCGGATCGTGACCCGCGAGGCCCGCTGGTTTCGCACTAGCGAGCGTCCTCTCGCAGGAAAGAGCGACAAGGCAAGAGACGCGCAGCCCGATACTGGCCGCGCCGCTAGCCGTAGAACGCCATGCCGCCGGGGGTGTAGTCGTCGCCCTGTTCCCAGGCGTTGATCGCTTTGAGCAATATCCGCGGCGAAAGCTTTCCGCGCATGCCGGCGAGCACTTCGCCGGAGTCGGCGTCTCGCGTTTCCCAGCGAGTCTCCACCCAGGCGCGGGCCTCGGACGGCAACCTCCCCAGGATGTCATTGGCTTCGGCGAGCTTCTTGAGCGCTTCGCGAAACTGCATTTGTTCCAGCCGGCTCCATTGCCGGTAGAGCAGCTTAAACTCCTGCAGAACCTGGTCGCCGCGGGCCACCAGGCGGGCGCTCGTCTTGCGCCACTCGCGATGTTGCTCGTCGCTGTCCATGACGCTGCCCCGTGCCTCGCTTCGTCCTGGCGACTAGCTTAGCGAATCGCGCCGGCGATGGCAAAAGGCGTAACCCGATTTGTACCACGCGGACTCGGCCAGCGCTCGGCGATGGTTCGTCGTTGCCGCACGGTCGGTTGGGTAATCCCGCAATGGCGACCGCCACGCCCATTGTCGATCGCTGCCGGCGCGCGCAGGCGCACCTGATTAAATATAAATGCGCCTCCGGCAGCGGTGCGCGACGTTTTCCGTCGCTCGCTTCGCCGCATTTTGAGCGCTCGCCCTGACGACAGCTAGCGAGTGGCCCGCTCGCAGCGCCGGCCTGCACGAGCGGATTGGAAAAGGGGCGTCACGGCGTTGCCCGGCACGCCACGCCGCGGCCAACGAGATCGCGCCGCGCTACGTCCGTTCAGGACGAGCATTCGATGCGCATCTGTGCATGCCTTGTACGCCGACTGGCGCCAATCAATACCGAGTGAACGCCGCATCCGGCGCCGCCAGGCGCCATGCCGTAGCGCCGCCTGGCAAAGGCGAAGTCGTCCGCCGCGAGCTCGCAGCGCCGCAGGTGAACCCTGGAACGCGGCTCAACTTACAACCAGTGGAGCCGAGGGGGATCGAACCCCTAACCTCCGGCTTGCAAACCCGATTTCGGATCAAGCGTTTTACTCGGCGTTTTCCGAGGTGTTTCCGCATTCTACCGCCTAAATCGGACATTGCAATCCATTGCAAAAAAGTGCGGGATTTCTCGATGTTTTCGGATACTCGCGCCGAGTTATCGGGTAAAGTGCCGGAAACGATTTACACTGGTTGTTCACTATCGGTAGCGCATGTTCACAATCGTGAACTGTTGGACATCGAAAAAATCGCATCGTCAGAAGTACACCAATAGCAACATGCGTACACCGCTCGCGCGGCGCGACGCCGCCGCTAGGACCAACGGGTCCTCTTTGCACGATGAGATTTGCCGAACAATGGTCGGCAAACACACTGACGCTGGTTCACGGTCCCTAGGGGCCTTTCGGCGGGAAGACGCTCGCTTGACGGAGAGCGCCGAAAACCGGCCGCGAGATTTGCGCCCGGTTGCGTGCCGGCGCCTCGATGCGACCTTGGAGCCGTCTGCCGCAACGTCGCGCGAGCGAGCCGCGTAGGGCCTCCGGCGTAGAATGCGGCATGGATGACCGCGGGGCTTACCTGCCTTCTCAGCAGCAGATAGCCGCGGCCTGCGCCACGATCCAAGGGACCTGGAGCGACGACGAACGCCGCCGCCGAGCTTGCGGCCTCATGCCGGGCGCTCGCAGTGCTCGCGGCGTTACGCTTCCGCCGGCATGGCAGCCGCCGGTGATCGCCGTGACGCCGGAAGTCGCCGCGGCGCTGGAGGCGATGTAGCGGCGTCGGCGAAACCCCCGGAATCGCCGGGAAACCGATAGGTTTCGCCGACGCCGACAACGGGGACGCTGTAGCTCAATCAGCCCTCACGTAGGCATCCCTGAACTGTCAACCGTTGACAGTTCAGGGATGAACATCGCCGCCGGCTGGTCGGCATGCGCCGCGGCGGTCGCTCGCCCTTCCGCCGCGGCGCATGGCTCGCCAACGGGCAACCGCCGCCAGTGGGCGGCTTATCGCCGGTTTCGCTCGGCCCGGTTCTTGTATCTCTTGGCTCGGCAGGTTCGACGGCCGGCAGGGGCAGCCAGTGCTCGGTCTGCCGCGGGTCGCGATGCTCCGGCTTCTCTTCGGCGGGCGCCTGTTCCCTAGGCTTGGCCGGCAGGTCGAATGCAAACACCCTGACGATAGCGGCCAGCAGGTCGCACTGCCGGAGCGTGAATTCTCGCGGGGGCTTGGCGATGGCCGTCAGCGCGACGGCATGGGTCCATTGGTCGATGCGACCGCTGGAGCGGAGCTTTATGAGCAGCCGCTGCTTGTCCGTAATGGCACCGCCCGAATGGCCAGGCATCGCCAGCCAGGCGCGCTGCAGCGCGACGCCGAGGGCTTCATACAGCAGCGCCCAAGCGTTCTGAGCGTTGCCTGCCTTCGACTCGTCAATTGCGTTGTGGTAGAGGCTGTCCAGGTCGCCGGGTCGTTCGCGCTGCTCAAGCCGAGAATGTTGAGGGATGACGCGGGCCCTTTTCCGCGGATACTTGCTGGCCATGGAACCGATTCCTTCCCTGCGCGCCGCCGCAAGAAAGGAGAACTGGCCGGCGAAGAGCGCCAGCCGCCCCCGACAACCCGACGGCGCGCGAAAAGGCCATGAGCCCGGTAATGCGGTTGGAAAGGTGAACAAGTCACCCGCGCGGACCTAGCTTTCCGCCGTCGCGGATCGTCGCTTGGGAACGCGCCCACACTACCGGGCTTATGGCCTGATGTTGCGTTCATCGAATTGCTCTTGTTCGGGTTTCCAAGCCCGGACAGCCGGGATGGCTGCCGCGGCTATTGTGCCGCCGGCCGGCGGTTTCAAGCCGCGATGCTCCAGGCTAGCAAGGGCCGTATGCAACGGCGCGGCGTTCCGCTCGATGGCCATTGACGGATTCGCGTATTTCGGCCGCGCCAGGCGAATGTGTCAGTGTCAATGGCGTCATCGACGCTGTAGACTCCGCCGACGACTCCAGTAGCTCGGCGTCGCTCTTGACGGCCTCTTCCCAGGCTTCGGCCTGCTTCTCCGGCGGGGCCTGGGCAAGGGCCCTGGCTTGTCGCGCGTTGGGCAGCGATTGGGAACCATGGTTCCCATTTTCGGGGCGGCCGTCGGAGATGCGTCGCGTGACTTCCGCCGCCTCGATCGTGAAACTCGCCCACCGCCGCGACCGCTGCCACCGCTGTTGGACATACGCCTCGAACGTCTTGTGGCTGTCGCGGTACAGCTTCTTATCGCGGATTTCCGCGAGCCGCGTAGCTGTATCATACCGCCGCGCCGAGCGGTCCCCGGCGCGGCGGCTACGGGGCGAGCGCGGCGCTATGGAGCACCGCCGCGCCCGCCTCACGCATCGCAGTACGGTTCGTCCTGCGGTCCAGGGATGTCGCGTTCCCACCGCGGTATGGCCTGCGGCCGGCGCTCTTCCCGTTCGTAGGGCGAGCGCGGCGGCGCAGGCGGGGGGGGTTCGATGTCGGCGTGGGCCCAGCGGGCCAAGAGCGACCAGATGCGCGAGTCGAACTCGTATTCCGAAAGGTCGCCGCCATAGTAGAAGAATCGCTGCCGAAACCACGCTTCCAGGCGGCTCCGCTCGACGCTCCACGGGCCGAGCCGGGCGGAGAGGCGGCCGCCCAGCTTAGCGCGGATGATCGCCTCGGCTTCGTCCATCAGTTCCAGCGCCCGCGGCATGGAATGATGTTCAGCCAGGGGTCGGAGAGATTCGCCGCATTGCTGCCGACGATGTGCTCACGCTCCGGGTCGAGCCACGTTTGCGAGCCGGCCCACACCGGATATCCGGCGGCGTTTTTCACCGACGCGCCGCCGGCCGGGCCGGGATATATTGCACCTGCCGCTGCACGTCGGAGAGCACCCGCCACAAGTCGCGGAATTGGTCGCGGGCGTCGGGCGTCATGCCAACACTTTCAACGAGCCCTCGATGGTGAACATCGTTGCGGAAGCAGTCGGCCCCTTTAAGAACAAGCGGCAGTTCACGCGAACGCCGCCGCTGGCGTGCCGAACGCCGACAAGTCGGTCTGGGGAGGCGTGCCTCGCCGCTCGAATAGGACGCAGCCCCGGGGAAGCGACGGCCACGGCTCCTCGACAAGTCGGCGCGTAGCTTCGGCCTGCAAGCGGTTAAGCACATCCTGCCTGTTAGCCATCGCCGCCAGCGCTTCGCGAAAGGGCCGGTGCAACTCGCTCGGCAGCGACTGGAGGGCGACCTCAAGCGCTCGAACGACCGGCGCCATGGCGCGGCGCTCGTAGTCCGCCGCCGCAAAGAACTCGGCGAATCCCGCGCCCGTCGGCGGGTGGCTCCGCAGTTGGCCGTCCGCCCACGCTCCGCCGGTTACGGCGAGCATCGCCTGGTCGCGCTCGTGCTGGTGTTCCCGCGTCGCCTTGACGTACGCCGGGGCCGCGTCGAGCTCAGCGAGCCTCTTGGCCGCGGCGGCGACCTTCCGCTTGGCCTCGAAGCACTTGAGGCGATGCTCGCGGAGTCCCTTATCGCTTGTGATTTCCATGTCGCGGTTCCTGCTAAAAAAACCGGCCCCGCCGCCGAGCGGGTGAATGCCGCCCGACGGCGGGTTGTGCCGGACCCAAGGCCATCGCGCTAAACTACGATCTTCACCGCATACGGACCGAGCACGCTCACTGACAACGACAGCGAAGCGGCGTACCCCACGCCGTCGCGCGGATATCCGGCTTCCACCCAGCGGGTAATCCGCGGCCGGCGATTGTCGCCGGGGAAGTAGCTCACCTTCACCGGCGGGCGCAGCGCGCTGACCAGATACACGGCCGTCGCACTGCCGGCCAGCGCTTCGCCGGTGAGCGGATCGGCAAGTCCCTTCTCCAGCCGCGACTCGGCCACGACCCGCGGCGCCGGCGAATCCTGCAAGTCGATGGCTCGCATCAGCGCCTTCGCGTCCCACTCGATGGACGGGGGGACGAGAATGTGCGTCGTCGGCGCCGCCAGCGTCAAGCCGGCCACCTGCATATTGTGCAGCGCGGCCATCGCCGCCTGCAGCGTCGCGGCGCTGACCGCTCCCCCCACCACGTTGCCGCGGCCGGCATCGAATAGCGGCGCGCCGTCCGCCAAGGCAGGGTTGCTTAGTAACATCGAGTAGACCGCATCGGGTCGTACCCGCGCGGCGGCGAGTCCCATCTCGCGGGTGACCGCCTTGCCGGGATCGATCCCGGTAGTCACGCCGTTGAGCAGGTCCATCGCGTCGACGAACTCTTTGGCGGCGTAGCGGTACGCGCGGGCAGGATGCGAGGCGATGGCCTCGACGGCCAGGTTCGGCGCCGTCGCTCCCCGCGGCGTCACGCCCAGCCGGCCGCCGACCGGCGAGATCGTTTGCCGCGGTGCGTAGCTCGCATCGTCATCGACCGCCGTCCAGCCTTGCGTGGTGTCGCCTGTCGCGTCGAAGGCCTCCCAAAAAATCGCCTGGTGCGAGCCGTCGATAAGATCGACCAGCGCAGAGCGTCCTTGCGCCGCAGCGACGCAAGCGTTCTGCAGGTCGATCCTAGACAGGTTCGACCGCGCCGCCGCGTCGCAGAGCGCCTCGCGCTGCTGGCTCGGCGTCATCTGGTGAAGGTAACGATGCCGGAACGGCGCCGGCGGAACGAGAACTCGCCCCATGGAATTGGTCCCTTCTGTTGATCGGATGCGGGCGCCGTCGTCCGCCGGCACGGCGACGATGGACACCTCGAAGAGCCGCCACCGCGTGGCGACGATTAGGTAACTTTCGCCATCGTTGCGAATCACTCGGCCGCCGACGCTAATCGACTCGCCAGGCTTCAGCCGCTTCCGCTCCTGGACCGTATAGCCGATGGAAACGCCCGTCAGAAACCCGCGGCTGATTTTCTGGGCGATGCTATCTTCGGCGGGCCCGTGGCCGATCTCGCCGCGCATCGTCCACCCCATCGCATCCCGCCGCGGCTGCGTCATCCGGCCGACGGTCGCCGTCGCCGAGCGGTCGTGGTCGAGCTGCAGCGGGACCGACGGCGGCACGTCGCCGCCTTCGGGGATTAGTATCTCAGGGAGCAGAGAGCCGCTCTCCCAATCGAGCATCATCACTGGAGCGTCGGTCGCAATGCGGGCCTCGAAGGTCCGCGTCGTTCCGTCCCAACTGCGGGGGGCGCCAGCGGCGGTGATGGCGGCTTCCCGCCGCTGCGTCGGTGCAGCTATCGCCGGCGAGCGATACCGCGGCGCCCGGTCGAGCCAGTTGCGAATGTCGTCCGGCCCGAAGAACTCGCGACCCTCGCCGTCGACGCCTGTGGGCACGGGACGCGTGCTGACGCGCATGAGTTGCGCCAGCTCTTCCACGTCCGCGGCGTAGAGCCGCTTCTTCTCGCGCAGCTCGGCGAGCCGCTCCGCGGCGCTTGTAGTCTGGGCTTCCATGTTTTCCTCTCGCTGTGCGTGGTCTAGCGACCGACCAACTGCTTGATTTCGGCGGCGGTCCACCGCGGCTCGCCGGTGTCCAGGTCGTACAGCTTCGGCCGCGGCAGAGTCGCCCCGCACCCGTGAGCCGCCAATGCCTCGAGCGCTTCCCGCTCGCCCAGGTCCGGTTGCGCCCATAGCTGCTCGATACGGCGGCGGTCGCTGGCGGTCATCATGAACTTGCGCTCCGGGAGCGGTCGCCGCGGCGGATCGCTTCGGCGATGCGCTCGAGGTCCGATTCGTCGTAGTGCGGGACGCCGTTGATGCGCAGCGCCGGCGCGATGCGTAGTTGCTCGGCCACGGCCTCGATGCGCGACGGCATGGCGCCCACCAGCGGAGCCGCGGCGCCAACGGACACGATGGACGTGGTGCGCATAGGTCAGACCTCGGTTGATGCGCGAATACTACCGCGGGGGGAAGCGTCCGGCGCCAATTCCTGGCAGTCGGCCTCGACAATCACGAAGAACCTGTGCCCGCACTGGCACACGGTGCGACGGGCCACCGAGCCGTCGACGTCGGTGCGGCTGCGTAGCGTCCGAAGCGCCGTGGAGTGGCACGCCGGACAGCGCGGCCGCTGGATGAACACGTAGCGGAGTGCATCGGGGGGATTAGCCATTACCAGCGCGTTGCCTTTTCAGCGCGCCTGCGGCCCCATGGCCAGTCTGAGTGAGCCGCCGCCTCGGATCGCGTGTGAAAAAAAGTGCCCTGATCGGGCGGGGCCCCCCCTGCCCAGGACCGGCCCGGAAGGACCCGCAGGCCGCGCCTACGCCCACAGACAGGATGCGACGAGTCCGTTTTGGGCGCGGGCGATAGGCGCCCAGCTTCACTTCCCCGGCTTGCGAGTTGGCTTGGGAGCTTTGACGGCGCAGCGCAGCGCACGGTCGATCTTGTCGATGGTCGGCACGCTGGGCGTGTGCTTGCCCGATTCGATGCGACACAGGTGCTCGAAGCTGATGCCGGCCAGTTCGGCTAGCTTTCGTTGCGTCAGCCCGGCGGCTACGCGGTCGCGGATGATCTTGCGGGCCAGGCTAGCGCGGGCGTATTCCACCGCGGGGTAGTTGCCCGCGGCGTCGGGCTGCGGGAGCGGGGGCAGGTCGGCCGCCTTCGCCAGGGTCGTCAGTCTTTCATATTCATCCCGCGGCAATAGAACGTAGGGCTTGCCGTCCACGATGATCGTCTGTTGGGTCGCCATCTCTTTCACTCGCCATAGAACTTGTCGCGGTGGCCGATCTTCTCGACGATGACGGACTCGCCTTGCACGTGGAATTGCACGCGGTAGTCGCCGGTCCGCAATCGATACCGACCGGCCAGCTCGCCGGATAGCGGTTTGGCGCCGCTGACGCTCGGCCACTGCTCCAAGCGCACCAGCAACCGGAGCACGCGGGCGTGAACGGGGTTGTGGAGCGCTTCCAGTTGCTCGCCGGCGTCGGGCGTCAACGTGACAGTGGCCATGCTCGTTCAATTTAGCGCGGTTGATGTGTATGTCAACTGTTATCTGGGTAATTGCGCGAACCGCGGCGGTTCGGCCCGGCGAGCGGCTAAGCGTCCAAGTTGCTGAGAACGGCCGCTGGAGAACGGCGCGGAGTTGATCGGCCTCATCGCGGCGGCCGTCCGCCTCTAGGCTCAGGGGTGCGTCTGGCGTTATCACGGTTGGTAGTTCTCATGGTTTTGCCGCTGCGCCTCCGGCTCGGCTGAAGAACTTCATCGTTCCCGGCGCCATGCGCGCACGAGCCGGTTTCCCTGACTGAAGTAGGGTGTATGCGGTGTCGTGGTCGCGCTGTCTGCTGGGAGCCATGCGGCCCAGTCGTCGTGCTGACTTATCTCGAGTCTTTTGGTGCTTCAGTTCGTGGACCGGGACGCAACCGGCTTGACGCATCGACTAGCGTCGCGTTGCCCGGGGAACTCCCCGCCAGGCGGGGAGAGACTCGTTTCGCCACCACGTACGCGGCTCCTTCGGCGCCGCTACGACTGCCAGGGGAGGTGTCAACCCCGGCCGATTTCTATTCCGGTTCCTTTTTGGTCGGGCGAAGCTACCGGCACAAGCAAACCCGCTTGGCGACCGCCGCTGGCGCGGCGTACAATCGCCAAGTACAGCGCGACGTCCTCCATCGGACGCGGCCGCAGTCGGGATAGGACTCCCGCCTGCGGCCTTTTTTTGTTTCATTCCTTTCCTAGTCGCCCTCCATGCCGTCGATCATCGACGCGAGCGTATCGCGCTCGGCGGCTTCAACGGCCAAGAGCCGCTCGTACGCATCGTGGTCAATATGATCAGTGATGCACGATTCGCACAGGTCCCGCAGCGTATCCGGGTCGATGGCATCCACCTCGACGGACTCGCCGGCGAAGTTCTTGCTGCGGCTGTCGCTTTGTTTCGTGGGCCGGGTCGGCAACTCTAGCTCGGATATCTGAGAGCGCGTGACCGCCACCCGCTCGAAGTACAGTTCCACGTCCGGCGCTATCTCGCCGATCTGCTGCGCGACGAACCTGTCAATGTCCACGCCGCTAGGGTCGCGATCGCCGAAGTAGTACAGGTAGGCCGGCTTGTCTTGCGCCTCGATGGCCTTGGCCGCCGAGTACACGTAGGACAGCGACGGGTAGCCCCGCGTCACCATCAGCGGCACGTCCCACTTCGAGGTTACGTCCACCAGCACGCCGGCCAGCGCTTCCTTTTCCAGCCATATTTCGACGTAGGCATCCTGATTGTCCCATACCGCGCGGCGGTAGGTTTCCTGCGTGAGAGACAGCATCTCGCTCAGGCTCGAGTAGGTGTTCGGCTTTCGCATCCAGCGGGTGTTGTCGGCGATCCACGAGTAGGGGATTTGCCCTTCGCGCCGCATTTCGACGAGCAGTCGGCACACCGTGGTCTTGTATTGCGCCTCGGTTTTTTCGATGACGCCGCGGCTGACGAGCTGGTAAAACACCTGCCGCACCGTCATCGGGCGGTATTGCTCCACGACGGCGTAGATGGCGTCGCGGATGGCCGCCACGTCGCTCTTGGAGCGCCTGCTGCGCTTTGTGGGGCTAGCCCCATAAGATGCGGACCTCCCCGTCCGCTGGACGCGCTTCGTGCGGGTCGCCATACTCCTGATACCTCCATGATTGATGCCCGGCGCGAGGTTCACGGCCCGGCGCCGGGCGGCTCTCACTACTGCAGCGCCGACCGGCGCCGCGGCTAGCGGCGCTTATGCCGCGGCTGCGGCGCCGCGTCTCGCTCCGCCGCCTTGTACGGCGGCACGGCCCAGCCGGACGGCTCGGAAACATCGCATAGCTCCGGGTCGATCGGCCCTAGCGTCCAGCGGCACGCCAGGTCGTTGGCCGCCGTCTGCAGCGCGGCGCAGTCCAGCACCATCCCGACCGCGTCGGCTAGCTCCTGCTCGCCGAGCAGCTCGATGTTCGCCACGTCGTCGGGCGCCATCTCTCGCGGCTCGTTACTGGGGCCGGCTGCCGCGTGCCGGCGAGCCCGTACTGCCGCCGCGCGGCTCCGTATCTCTGCCGGCGTAGGTACGTACCTCATCGCGATATACCTCCATGCGGTCGTCCATGATGGCCGCGCCGACGGACCGCTACGTCCGGCGCGACGACCCGCCCCCGGGGCCGCGTGCGTTTCGAGCCGCGGCGCCGGGGATGCGGGCGACTGTCGCGGGTACGACGCCCTTGCGCAGGCACAGTCGGGCTACACGCCCGCAGCGGCTAGCTCTCGCTCGGCGGCGCGGATGGCGGCCTCGCGCTGGCGGCTGGTGGCCGGCGCCGGGGGCGTCGGGGCGGGATCGTCCTGCGTCGCGGCCAGCCAGTCGGCGAAGTCGGCGCGGGCGACGTAGCGGCGACCGCCGAGCTGCATGGTCGGCAGCCGATGGCCGCGGACGCCGCGGAGCGTCCACCGCCACACGGTGCTGGTGGATACGCCTAGCTCGTGCGCCAGGCGAGTGAGAGATACGCGGGCGTCAGGAGACAGGTCGGCAGGCATGGCAGTCCTCGCACGGGTGTGGGGGTGACTGCCGCCGATAGTACGCGTGGTGGTCCCGGATGATCCCGGATGATCCCGGATGATCCTCAGCTTGATCCAGGTGAGGCGCCTACCGGGAGAAGCGATCCGCCGGGAAAACCTCCGGCAGCTCGCGGCAAAACTCCTTGGTGAGAAACGGCCGCACCGCTGACCACCGCCACTCGTTAGGTTTGCCTGCGGCGCCTTCGATGTCGGGATACGGAAATGAGTGTTTAGCGGCAAGTCGTTTTAGAGTCGGCTTGCTGCGATTCACGATTGCCGCCATTTGGTGGAGCGTGACGTAGCACTCGACCGCAGGCGACGTTCCGTGCTTGTCCGTCGCCGGCGCTGGTCGCGGCGCCGGCGAAACTGCACTTGCAAGATCAAACATAGCTGCGCTGGCGGTGAAGGGATCGAGCGGCAAAACGCTGCAATACCGGCCGCCTGGCGTCGCCAAAAAAGCCTTGATGTCCGCCAGCAAGCCTTCCGAGTCGCCGGACGGTTCGCGCTTCAGGGTCGCCGCCGTCCGCCGTAACTCAACTTCCGGAAACCGCCGCTGGGCCCGCAGGAGCGAACCTTGGGGATCTTCCCACGCGACGTGGAAGACGAGCCACAGCCAGGGCACAAGTCCGCTGTGCAATTGCGGCAGTCCCGGCAGCGACAGGACTCCCGCAGCGGCCGCCAGATGCAGGCAATCGGCCTCCAGCGACTGGAGCCGATTATGGTAGGCGACCCACCATTCGCTCTCGTCTTCTTGTTCTACATTTTGGCGCCGGCCGAAGTTTATCTCGTGGAGAGACGGTCGTTTCGATTGGCGATAGAAGCCAAGGTGCCAGAAAAGCTCGCTCTCTTCCGGCTGCAGCCAGAACATCGACTGCCCAAAGTGTACTCCGTAGGTGATGTTGCAACTGGTCCACCATAACCCAGGCGGAAAGCCGTACGAGAGTATGCATCGCACGTCGTGATACTCGGTCGCCGCCGCTCGCAGCCGCAACTGTAGATCGGCGACGGCCTGTTGTACGGCTAATGCAGTCTGCATCGCGCCTTACCCTTTCCGCCGAGCCGACCGGCCGACGCCGCGCGGTAAGGCTGCCGCAGCGCCGGCCGATCTATGCGGGAGCTACCCGCTACTCGGCAACGAGAAGAATCTTACCCGATGGCCGCCGCGACTTGGACGCCCTTGGCCAGGTCGCGTTCAGCGTATACCTGCGTCACGTCGGCCTTGGAGTGGCCGAGCACGATTTGAGCCGCCTCCAGGCCGAACCGCTTCCGCACCTCGGTCGCCGCGGCGTGGCGTAATTGGTTGGGCGCCCAGCGATGCTCGCTCTGCCACTTGGCTAGCTCCGCCTTCTGCGCGGCCGTAAGCATCGACCGCCGGACGCCGGCGAGCGTCGGATGGGGGAACGCCTTGTCGCAGGCGCGGGCGATGGCCCGGCGGTAGGCGTCCACCGCGTAGCAGTCGCCGGGCGACTTCCGCGGCTTCTTCCGCCGGTTCGTACCCGGCTTGTTGCCGCAACTTAGCGGCGTCTTGCGGTTGGCATAGCGAGCCGCCAGCCACTTGGCCACCGAGTCCTTCGGGCGAAAGCAATAGTCCTCGGCCCCGCGGGCCAGATACCGCAGCAAGACGGCCTGCGCCTTGGGGCCGATGAGAATCAGCCGCTCGCGGCCGTGGTGTTCGGTCTTGTGCTTGGACGGCCGGTAAATCCACACGTCGCCGGAGCGGTCCAGATCGCACGGCCGCAGGATGCAAACTTCCGCCGGCCGCATGCCGGTGAGCCGCTGGAGCCGAACCATATCGGCGGGAACCGGGAGCATCTGCTCCAGCGTGGCATCGACCGTGGCGTCATCGACCGGCAGGACGGGCGGCGCCTCAGGGGCGGTCGTCTTGCCGCGGCGTAGGCCGGGGATTATTGATAGAGCCTGTGGCACGTCGGCTGGCAGCTTTCCTTCGGCGGCCCCCCAGCGAAACATCCGCGTAATTCGCCGCATCGAGTCATTGATTCCACTGCGGGTGAGCCCACGTGCCAGCAACGACTCGCGGACGGCCTTCCATTGAATGACGCCGAACTCAGCGGCTGGGGTTCGGCCATACAGTTCCTTTAGCGGCCGCGCGACGTACAGCATGCGGCCGTAGTCGCTCCCCTTCTGCATGCCGTAATACGATTTGGCGAAACGGAGGTAATCGGCAATCAGCTCCACGATCGTGTAAGCGCGCTCGGGGGCGCCGTAGGCGGAAGAACGCCCTGAGGCGAGCCACTCGGTAACGATCCGGTCGTACTCGGCGTGGGACGCCTTGGTCCCGTGCGGACCGAGGTAGTACCGGCGACCGTTGATTTCAACGAACGCCAGTCCGCTGGCTTTGTGCTT
>QEVI01000118.1 GCA_003576855.1 Planctomycetota bacterium | reverse complement strand
GCGCTCTGGGTCGGCGTCGATTTCGAAGCGCAGCACATCGTCCAGATGGCTGCTGAGCATGGCCCACGCCGGGAAATCGTCCGAAAACTACTCCCGCTATGGCGATGCCCGTTGCATTTCAATTAATGGAATATTAAATTCATCATAATGGAATCCAGCTCCCTCGTCAAAGCCCTGGCCCTGCTCGAAGCGACCGCCGCCGGCCCGAATGGCCGGTCGCTGGCTGAGCTCGCCGCCGAGGCCGGCCTCCCCAAGCCCACGGCTCACCGCATTCTCAAGACGCTCGCCGAACTGGGTTACCTGGAAAAGTCCAGCGCCGGCGTCTATCGGCAGACCCCGCGGATGAAGCGATTGGTCTCCGACGATCCGACGCGGCGACTGTTGGCCGCTGCCGAACCGCTGCTGGCGAGTCTGCACGAGCGAACCTTGGAAACAGTCAATCTCGGCATCTTACGCCACGACCGCGTCGTCTATCTGCGGGTGCTGGAAAGCCCGCAGCCGCTGCGGCGGGTCGCCACACTCGAGTCGGTCGACCCGTTTCATTCGACGGCCCTCGGGCGGGCCATTGTCGCTCACCTGCCGGCCTCCCGGCAGCAGGCGCTGCTCGAGGGCGCCCGGCTGGAGCCGACGACGCCGCGCACGCAAACCAGCCGCCGCGCGTTGCAGCAGGTCCTGGCGGCGGCGGCTCGCGATGGCTACGCCGTCGAGGTCGACGAAACCGACCTGGGCGTCACCTGCGTCGGCGCTCCCATCCTGGCGGCAGGAGAAGCCGTGGCCGCGGTGAGCTTAAGCATGCCCACGGCCCGAGCGTCCGACGACGTGCTGCCCTCGCTGATTGCGGAAGTCCGCTCCACCGCGCGGTCGATCAGCGACGCGCTGGACGACGATCGAGCGCCGCCCCCGGGCCTCGCCCTTCACGACGCGACGCCATGCCCCCAGCCATGCCGATAGCCGAAAGCGAGTTTTGCACCGCGGCATCCGCAAGGTTGCACGACCGATCCTCGCGCAGCCTTGCCATGGGCGTCGCCAGCGGTTTGCGACGGCACATTGAACCGTGCCCGCTGTTTTTCGACCGCGCCGACGGCGCATATTTCTTCGACGCCGACGGACACCGACTGCTCGACTACACGCTCGGATGGGGGCCGCTGATCCTCGGCAACAACCACCCGGCGATCAACGCGGCCATCGAGCGGCAATTGACCCGCGGCTACGCCTACGGCGCGCAGCACTGGGGAGAAATCGAGCTGGCCGAACGCATGGTCCGCGTCCTGCCGGGAGTCGAGCGGGTCGTCTTCTCCAACACCGGAACCGAGGCCGTGCAGGTCGCTTTGCGGCTGGCTCGGGCCTACACGCAGCGAACCAAGATCATCAAGTTCGAGGGCCATTATCACGGCTGGCTGAACAACGTGCTGGTCAGCTATCGGTTGAAGCCCGGCGACCCCTGCGGCCCGCTGCCGGCATGCGGCGGGCAGCCGCCCTCGGAATTCGCCGAGACGCTGGTGCTTCCCTGGAACGACCTGCCGGCCGTCGATGAGACGTTTCGGCAGTTCCCCGGTCAAATCGCCGCCGTGTTGACCGAGCCGATCCTGGCCAACGGCGGAAGCTGCCTGCCCGACGACGGCTACCTGCGGGGCCTCGTCGAGACGTGCCGCACGCATGGCGCCGTCTCGATCTTCGACGAAGTCATCACCGGCTTCCGCATCGCGTTGGGCGGCGCCCGCGAGTTCTTCGGCGTCGGGCCCGACCTGAGCGTCTACGGGAAAGCGCTCGCGGCCGGATTCACCCTTTCGGCCGTCGGCGGCAAGGCGGCCCTCTTCGAGGTGCTCCAGGACGGCCGCACCATCCATGCCGGCACGTACAACGGCAATCCCATCAGCCTGGCGGCCGCGCGGGCGACCATCGACGCGCTGGCCGCCCCCGGCGTCTTCGACGAGCTCGAGGCACACGGCAGCGCCGTGCGGGCCGCCCTTGAAGCCGAGGCCTCGCGCCGCGGCGTCCCGCTCCTCACCACCGGTTGCGGTTCAGTTTTTAGCGCACACTTCGGCCTGCTGCGGGCGCCCCGAAACTACCGCGAAACGCTCCGCGCCGACATGCAGCGCTACGGGCGGTTCCGCCTGGCGATGCTGCGGCGCGGCGTCCACTTGTTGCCCGACGGTCGCTGGTATGTCGGCGCCGCGCATGGCGAGGCCGAGCTCGCGGCTGTTCGCGCGGCGATCGGCCCGGCGCTGGCTGAGGTCGCTGCATAACGCCGATTCGTGAAGTTGCGATCCGGAAGCCGAGCCGCCGCCGATTAAGCATCAGCGGCTGAACGCAACCGCTACTGCCGTCTCACGCTATGGCTACGATTGATTGGCTCATCATCGCCGGATACTTGGCCGCCATGCTGGCGATCGGCCTCTACTACGGTGCGCAGACCAAGAGCGCCGAGGATTATCTGCTGGGCGGCCGGCGCATGGGCGCGGTCTCGGTCGGGTTGTCGCTGTTCGCCGCCATTCTCAGCACCATTAGTTGCCTGGCGGCGCCCGGCGAAATGATCCAGCACGGGCCGATGGTCTTCTCCGACGTGCTCGTCTACCCGTTGGTGTATGCGATCGTCGGATGGCTGCTCATTCCAGTGTTCATCCGCCTGCAGGTCACGACGGCGTATGAGGTGCTCGAAACCCGATTTGGACTGGGCGTGCGACTGCTGGGGTCGCTGCTGTTTCTCACGCTGCGGCTGGTGTGGATGAGCGTCATCGTTTACGCCACGACAAGCAAAGTGCTGATACCGCTATCGGGCCTGCCGGCGTCGTGGACGCCCGCGGCGTGCCTGGTCATCGGCGCCGTTACCGTCGCTTACACGTCAATTGGCGGGCTCCGCGCCGTCGTCGTAACCGACGTCATTCAGGAGAGCATCTTGCTAGGCGGCATTCTGCTGGCCCTCGTGCTCATCAGCCTCGATTTGGGCGGAGCCGCCGCCTGGTGGCCGAACCACTGGATGCCCCACTGGGACAAGTTCAGCCTGGCCGTCTCCTCGGAAACCCGCATGACCGTGCCCATGGCGATGCTCACCGGCCTGTTGTGGTGGATCTGCACCGCGGGTTCCGATCAGATTGCCATTCAGCGATACCTGGCGACGCGCGACAGCGCGACGGCCCGACGGGCGCTGGCCATCTCGCTGGCCGCCAGTTTCCTTTCCGCCCTGTTGCTCGGCACGCTGGGGCTGGCGCTGTTGGCTTACTTCAGGGCGAATCCTTCGCTGCTCGCGTCCGATATGAGCGTCCAACGGAACGGCGACAAGCTGTTCGCGCGGTTTATCGCCATCGGACTGCCGCGCGGCGTCACCGGCCTAGTAATCGCCGGGCTCTTGGCCACGGCGATGTCCAGCCTTTCGTCCGGAATCAACTCGGCCTGTTCGGTCGTTTCGGTGGACCTGCTCGATCGGCTGCGGCCGGCGCCCAACGGCTCGCGAGATGCCGTGCGCCGCAACAAGGCCATTTCTTGGGCGCTAGGCGGCCTCGTCGTCGTTTTGAGCACCGCCGTCGGCGAGGTCGAGGGGAACCTGCTCGAGGTAAGCTTTAAGGCGGCCAACTTGCTGGTCGCGCCGTTGTTCCTCCTGGTCTTCTTCGCGCTGTTCGTCCCCTGGTCGACCCGGCTGGGCGCGGTGACCGCCGTGGCGGCCAGCACGGTGCTGGCCGTCGGCGTCGCCTATTTTGAATGGTTTGGCATGAGCTTCATCTGGATCATGCCGATGTCCTTGGCCGCCGGCCTGGCGGGCGGAATCGTCGTCAGCCTCGGCCAGGCCTGCCTCGCACGACCGGCCGAACCGTAAACAGCCGCCGCCCGCCGGCTTGACGGCGCGGCAGTTATCGCGGGCATCGAATCGTCGGCGACACGCAACGCTTACTCCGGGACCGCATGCCAAAATCCATCGCGCTCTTGCTGCCTGGGCTGGCCGGCGCCGTCGTCGCAATCGCCTGCTCGGCGGGGGTACAACCGGCCGAGACGACGCCGCCGTCGCTGGCGTCGCAGAGCTCCGCATCGACCACGCAATGGCACGCCTTCCAGCGCCGCGATTTCCAGCTCGGCGGCCGCGACTGCACGCTCGTCCTACCCGCGAAGCCCACTTCCGGGAATCCCTGGATCTGGCGGATGGAGTTCTTCGGCCTGGTTGCCGAGGGCGATCAGGTCACTGGCCAGACGATGTCTCGCCCGGGCGACGGAGCCGTGTTCCGCCGGGAAGCGATCCGGGAAGATATCGAGCGATTCACGCGAGGCGGCGGAGGCCTCCTGGCGCCGGCGCTGAGCGCGGAGGGCGCTCGCCAGCGCGTCCAAGCCCCAAGCGGTCTCGGGGTGGCGCCGGCCGTGCAACCGGCGATGCAGCGCCACAGCGCGGCGAGCCGTCGCTTCTGAGATCGCGTACTGCCCCTGATCATATTGAACGGCGGCCAGCGTGTGCAGCATGCTCGCCACGATGGGGACTTGAACCTCGTCCAGATCGCCGGCGATGGCAAGTCCCTCTTGGGCGACCGCAATCGGCTCGTCGAATCGTCCTGTCTCTAGGCGAGCAATCGACGCCAGCGCCAATTGAAGAACGTAATACGCTTCGAGGACGTCTTCCTGCGAGCCGCCCGCCTGGCGGTAGATGGCAATGGCTTCGCGAGCCGGCGGAAGGCAGTCGCGTCGGTTGCCTTTATCAAAGAAGTGCCAGGCGAGATCGACCAGACTGTCAGCGACTCGAACGTCTTCGGGACCGAAGAGGCCGCGCCGCAGATGTAGAGCCGTCCGCAGGTGCGGTTCGCTCCGATCCAATAATCCCAGCCGGCGAAACGAGTTTCCGATCGTCGCATGCAGGGATCGCCCGGTTCGAGGTCGAGCGGCAGGCCCTGGCGCTGATGGACCACCCGCACATCGCGCGGGTGTACGACGCCGGCGCCACCGCGTCGGGCCGCCCGTACTTCGTGATGGAACTGGTCCGCGGCAGTGCGGTACGGCCAATGCCTGGCCGTGCCCGGCAGATGAGCGCACGAGCCGGCCAGTATAGCAAATGCGGGCCGTCAGGCCGCGCAGAAAGCCGGTGCGCTGGGCACTCACGGTCAGCCGTCGAGCGCGACCGTGGTTGGCGCCGCGTCGCTAGCAGCCAAGTCCCCTCGGCGGTCCCGCTGGCTGAGTCGGCGGCCCTCGCCAAGCCAGGGCGTGTCGGGCCGCCGCACCCTTGCCGGGATACGCCGTGTCGCCAGATTCGCAGCAATGGAGCGCCCCAGGCGTTGCCGCCGCCCCGACAATCAGTCACACTGCGTTACGTCTCGTCATCTCCGCGCCCCTCGTAGCGCTGGCGGCGTAAGCCGGGGGCCGCTTCGGTCCTTGAAACGCATGAGCCATCCCCTCGCGGCCCTCCGGGACTTGTCCAGCGGCTCCCCGGCCGACCAGGCGGGGTTGGAGCAGCTTGTCGAGTCGATCGTCGAGCGACTGCAAGCCGGCGAAACGATCGACTTCGACGAGATCCGCGCCCGCCACCCGGAGCACGCGGCGGAGCTCGGCGAATTGCTGCCGGCCATGGACATGCTGCTGCGGCTCGGCAACGCCCGCAACCCACCGGCGCCCGCCGCCGACCGCGACGGCGTCGCGCCAGGCGACGTGTTAGGCGATTTCCGCATCGTCGGCGAGCTCGGCCGCGGCGGCATGGGCGTGGTCTTGGAAGCGGTGCAGCTTTCGATGGGCCGCCGCGTCGCCCTCAAAGTGCTTCCCTTCGCCGCCCTGGCCCAGGACAAGGCGCTCCAGCGATTCCGTAACGAAGTCCGCGCCGCCGCGGCCCTCGATCACCCCAACATCGTGTCGGTGTACTCCGTCGGCCAGCAGCGCGGCATCCACTTCTACGCCATGCAGTTCATTCGCGGCGAAACGCTGGCTCAAGTCATCGGCCAGTTGCAGCGCCGTTCCGCTACGTCCGCCGCGGATCCCACGCGGGCGCTTCAGGCGGACGACGTCGCCGGCCGCAGCGCCAACGCGCCAAACGGCGACGACACGGTCGTCGCTCGCGGCGATTCGACCAGCCGCGGTTCGACAGCGCCCGTGCGCCTTCCGCCGGTCGGCTCGCCGGAGTTTTACCGGTGCGCTGCGCGGTTCGCCGTGCAAGCGGCTGAGGCGCTGCAGCACGCGCACGACCAGGGCGTGTTGCACCGCGACGTCAAGCCGGGCAACCTGTTGATCGACGCCCAGATGAACCTCTACGTCGCCGATTTCGGCCTGGCTCGCATCCAGACGGATCCCGGCATGACGATGACCGGCGACCTGCTCGGGACGCTGCGCTATATGGCCCCGGAGCAAGCCCTCGGCAAGCGGGTGGTGATCGACCATCGAGCCGACGTGTATTCGCTGGGCGCCACGTTGTACGAGATCCTGGGCTTGGAGCCGGCGTTCGACGAGGCCGACCGCGCCGCGCTGCTCCGGCAAATCGCCTATCAAGAACCGCGACCGCTGCGACGCCGTGACCGCTCCATCCCCTGGGAACTGGAGGCCATCGTCGGCAAGGCGATGGCCAAGGAGCCGCACGAACGATACCAAACGGCTCAGCAGCTTGCCGACGACTTGAAGGCGTTCTTGCACTGCCAGCCGATTCAGGCTCGCCGGCCGAACCTGGCGAGCCGGACGGCCAAATGGTCGCGCCGCCACCACGCCCTGGTGGCCGCCGCGTCGATCGTGTTTGTCGCCGTGGCGGCGATGTTGGCCGCCGGCACAGTCCTGGTGAACCGCGCACGGCTGGAGGCCGAGTCGGCCCTGGAGCAGAAATCATCGTTGCTGTACCTGGCCGACATGGAACACGCCTACGAAGCGTGGGCCAAGGGGTGGATCAGCGACGTGCGGCGGATTCTTGCCCGCCACCGCCCCGGCGAGGGCGGCGATCGGCGGGGCGTGGAGTGGCGCTTGCTCAACAGCCTGGTGCAACCGCCGGCCTGTTTGCAACTGGCGGGTCACCAGGGGGCCGTCAACGAGATCGCCGTGTTTCCGGATTGCAAGCGCCTGGCGAGCGTGGGCGACGACGGCACGCTGCGGCTGTGGGACACCGCGACCGGCGAACTGCTCCACACGGTCGCGCTCGACGACCAGCCGCTGTACTCCGTGGCGGTTTCGCCCGACGGGCGGTACGTCGCCGCTGCGTCGCGATCGGTCCACCTGTGCGACGGCCAACAGCAGTACGCCGCGCGAAAACTCCACCAGGCCAGCGACAATGCCGAGTCGCTCGCCTTCAGTCCTTGCGGAAAGTACCTGCTAGCCGGCTTCCGCTACGCCGAGGTTTGCCGGTTCGACCTGGCGGGCAACATCGTCAGTCGAATGCCGTGCAATGCCCGCGTGCAGTCGCTGGAGTTCCTCCCCGACGGCCAGCGATTGCTCATGCCGACCCGCGATGCCAAGAGCGACGTCCACAGGCATTCCCACGAGCGCTTGCAGCTTGCCGCGGGCGATCTGGCGTCGGTCGAGCAGGCCATCGACTACCACGGGTCGCGGGCATCGGGCATTGTCTTGGGCCGCTCTTCGCCCTGCGGCGAGTTCGTCGCCGCCGGCAAGCGGAACGCCAGCGCATTTTTGTTTCATCTGCCCACGGAATTAATCGTCGCGGAAACCGCCGAGCTCGCCAACGGCTTAGCGGATCTCTCGTACGCGCCCGACGGCCAGCAACTGGCCCTTGGTTTTCAGAACGGCGTGGTCCGGCTCGTCGCCATCTACCGCGAGCGAAACGCCGTCGAATTCGGCCCGCGGCCCGAGGCGTTCTTCGCCCACGCCGGCGGCGTGCACTGCGTTCGGCACCTGAGCCCTGGCGTGCTCGCCACCGCCGGCAACGACGGCATGGTGCGCATCTGGCAAACGGCCGCGTGGTTGGATCGAGTCGCCGCGCGCGCCGATGCATCCAGCCCAGAAGTTCGCCGGCTGAACTGGGACCGGCCCCCCGCCCGCGAACCCTGCTTCGGCATTGCCTTGTCGCCCGACGGGCGACAACTCCTGTACATGGCCAATCGCGAGATGCTGCATTACGACCTGGCAAGCGGGCGACGGCTGAAGAAACACGTCGTCCGCCCCGGCGGTCGCTCGAGCTGGTCGCCCGACGGCAGGCTCGGCCTGTGCATGGCCAACTGCGACTTCGTCGAGATCGCCAGCCCCGCGCGCCCGTTGTTCAAGATCACCCATGGCAGCCCGCCGGCCGCCGTTGCGTTCTCGCCGACCGGCGACCTGGCGGCCCTCATCGGCGACTCCCAGTTCCAACTGTGCCGAGCCAGTAGCGGCGCGGAGCTCTTCCGCTGCGACCTGCCCGGCGCCGGTCGCGCCGTCGCCTTTTCCGCAAGCGGCAAACAGCTTGCCTACGGCGGCATGTTTGAGGAGATCCGCGTCATCGACGCGGCCACGCTGGCGGTCGAACAACGGCTGCCCGTTCGCCCCTCCGTATGCTCGATGGCCTACAGCCCCGACGGTTCGCGCCTAGCTGCCGGATACGGCGACGGCGTCATCCAGATCTGGGACGTCGCGACGGGCCGCTTGCACGCCGAGCTGGCCGGGCATGAGCGGCAGGTGATGGACGTCGCCTTTGCCCCGGATGGCCGCACGCTGCTGTCGGCCTCGTCCGAGTCGGTCCGCCTGTGGGCGGTGGAGCATGGCTTTGGCTACGGCGTCTTGTACGGGCTGTTTCAACCGGATCGAGGAGATTACCGCTTGAGCATCTCGGCCGATGGCAGCACGCTGGCCATCGCCAGCCGCGGCCGCCGCGGCCATCCAGACGTGTTCCTGTGGCAGCTCAGCGCCACGCCAGGCGGCTGACGTCGCCTCCGCCGGCCGGGGCGCCGGCGGCGTAACGCTCGCCCCTGCCTTTTTATGGAGAATCTCGCACCGCAGCCCCGGGCTCTGCCCGGGGGTCGCTTTCCACCGGGGCGGAGCTCATCCTGATAAAGAGCACCCCCCGGCCGAAGGCCGGGGCTGCAGCAGATCATTGGCGGCGCAACTTTCAATAACGCAAGTCTCATCTCACGACCAAACATGCCGCAACTACTCACGCCGCCGCCCCGCGCCCCGATCAAGCTCGCCGATTTTGATCCCCGGTACGTCGAAGGCGACCTGGACAAAGACGCGGCCGAACAGCAACTTCGCGAGAACACCGCCGCGCTGGCTGAACTGGCGTATCGCCTCTACGCCGAGAACCGGCGGGCCGTACTGCTGGTGCTGCAAGGCCTCGACACCTCCGGCAAGGACGGAACGATCCGCGCAGTGACCACGGGAGTAAATCCCCAGTCGTTCCAAATCACCTCGTTCAAGCAACCGACGGTCGAAGAACTCGACCACGATTTCCTGTGGCGCATTCACCGGGCGACGCCCAATCGCGGACACATCGGCGTGTTCAATCGGTCTCACTACGAAGACGTGCTGGTGGTGCGCGTGCATCGGCTCGTTCCCGACGATCAATGGCAGGCACGCTATAAACTGATCAATGATTTCGAGCGGCTGCTGGTCGCCAGCGGCGTCCGCATCGTGAAGTGTTTTCTCCACATCAGCAAGAAAGAACAGCGCGAGCGGCTCGAGGCCCGCCTCGCCGATCCGACGAAGCGGTGGAAGTTCAGCCGCAAGGACCTCGACGAGCGCAAGCGGTGGGACGACTACCAGCGGGCATACGAAGATGCGCTCTCGCGGTGCAACACCGAGCACGCTCCCTGGCACATCGTGCCGTCGGATCGCAAGTGGTATCGCAACCTGGTCGTGAGCACGCTGCTGCGCCGAGCGCTGGAAGAGATGAACCCGCAGTTTCCGCCCGAAGAGCCCGGCCTGGACGAAATAATCGTCGAGTGACGCGCCGACGCCCGCGCCCCGCCGCTGGGGCGTTGCGGCCGCTATTCCCCCTCCGCGTCGTCTTCTCTTGTCGCTTCGGACGCCGCCGTCGATAATCCGCGGCATGAATTCCCCCGCAACAACGTCTGAATCGCCAGCCGAACCCCACGGCCCCGCCGGGCGCCTCGATGATCGGCCCGACCTGCCGACGCTCTATCGCGACCCGAGCTTCTGGGGCATGACGGTCACCCAGTTCCTCGGCGCGTTCAACGATAATCTGTTTAAGCAATTGGTCATGTTCTTGTCCGTGATGGCCGTGGGAACCGCGGCCATCACGCCCACCGTCGGCGGCAGTCAACAGGGCGTCCCTCCCGATGCGCCCCCCTTGGCGCAGCAAGCCGCCGCCGACGCCGAGCCAACGGGCGCCGAGCGGCAGAAGATGACCGACAAGCAAGGCACGGCCGACGCCATTTTCGGCATTCCGTTCTTGCTGGTAACCGGTTTCGCCGGTTATCTCGCCGACAAGTACAGCAAGCGCACGATCATCATCAGTTGCAAGATCGCCGAAATCTTCATCATGGCGGCCGGCGCCGTGGCGTTCTCGCTCTACACCCCCGGGCATCTCGGCTTCCTGTACGTCGTCTTGTTCCTCATGGGAACGCACAGCGGGTTCTTCGGCCCCGCCAAGTACGGCATCCTGCCGGAGATGCTCCGCCGCTCCGACCTGGCCCGCGCCAACGGCTTCATCCTGATGACGACGTTCCTGTCGATCATCCTCGGCGGGGTCCTGGCCGGCGTGCTCCGCGAGCATTTTTCCAGCAAGCTGTGGCTGGCGTCGACGGCCTGCGTGTCGATCGCCGTGGTCGGTACGCTGTCGTCGTTTTGGGTGCGGAGGCTCCCGCCCTCCAATCCGCACATCAAGTTCCAGTGGTCGTCGCTCGCCATACCTCCCGACATGCTGGCCATGCTCCGCGCGGATCGGCCGTTGCTCATGGCGGTATTGGTCTCCAGCCTGTTTTGGATGCTCGCCGGCATGATGAAGTCGGCCATCACCGCCACCGGACTGATCGACCAGTTGGCCGGCGAGGTCGCCACCAGCTACTTGTTCGGAACCGTCAGCATCGGCATCGCTGCCGGGGCCGCCCTCGGCGGGTTGATCTCCCGCGCCGACGCCGATTTCCGCGTCATGCGAATCGGCGCCATCGGGATGTTCGTTTGCATGCTGCTGCTGGCGATTCCCAGCGCCGCCGACCCGGCGTTGCTGCTGGGCGACGACGGCAAGCTGACTCGCCTGCCGGGCTTCGGCGAAAGCCGCCAGTGGCTCGGCTTCTACGGCAGCCTGGCGACCATTTTGGTACTGGGCGTCTTCACCGGATTCTTTGCCGTACCGCTGCAGGTCTTCATGCAGAAGGCCCCGCCCGAAGGCAAGAAGGGCCGGATGATCGCCGTGATGAACCAGGCGAACTGGGTGGGCATCGTGCTCAACGGCGTCGTCTACAGCGGCATCGCCGCGCTGATCGAAGCCCGCGAGTGGCCCCGCTGTACGGCGTTCTTCTTCATCGCCGCCATGATGTCGCCAATCGTGCTGTTTTATCACCCCAAGAACGAAACCCCCGGCGCCCCCGCGCCGTAGCGGACGCCGCCTGGCGCCGGCCGCCGTGCCCCCGCGGGCGATGAGTTGCGCCGAACCCACCCCTCGTGGAACCGCGCCGCCAGTTGTGGTAGCCTGGACGCGCGGCGACGCTCACGCCCCTCAAAAAAACCAGGCTTCTGCTTTTCAAGCGTTACGCTCGTCTGCTCATCCGCTTCCTCCGCACCATGGAGCACTCGTCATGCGCCTGCGAGTAGTGTTGTTGCTGATCCTCGGACTCTGCGCTGCGCCCCTCCGCGCGGACTTCCAAGTCGGCGTCGCTAAGACCGTGATCACGCCGGACCCGCTGTTGCCGATCATCGGCGGCGTCGGCCCGGCCAGTCCGCCCGTGGGCAAGCAAGGCGAACTGTACGCCCGGGCCATGGTCCTCCAACAGGGCGACGTCCGCGTCGCCTTCGTGCAGCTCGACCTCTTGGGCTTTCCCTCGGTCCTCGGCGCCCGCGTCCACCAGCAGGTCCCGCGCATCAAGGCGGAGAACATCCTCATCGGCTCCACCCACACCCACAGCGCGCCGGACTGCTACGCCTTTCCAGGCCTCGACGGCAAGTCTAACGCCGACCTGCGGTACATCGACTTCGTCTGCGACCAGGCCGCCGCGGCGATCAACCAGGCCCTCGATAAGCTGCAGGCCGCGCACCTGAAGATCGCCACCGGCGAAGCCCGCGGCAAAATCGCCTACAACTATTACGCGCCCGAGCTGTTCGACCCGCGGATGAGCGTCATCCAGGCCGTCAGTCCCGCCGGCGAGGTCATCGGCACGCTCGTCAACTATGCCATCCATCCCGAAGTGCTCGGCAGCCGGCTGGGCCTTGTCAGCCCCGACCTGGTCGGCCCGCTGTGCGACCAGCTTGAAGCCGATTTCGGCGGCATGGGCATGTTCATCAACGGCGCGCAAGGCGGCATGGTTACCGCCGACAATCGCATCCTCGACCAGATCGCCGACCCCTTGAAGGCCACGTGGCGCGACGCCCGCACCTGGGAGGAGTGCCTCCGCATCGGCCGGCTGATGGCCTCCGAAGCCAAGCGCATCGTCGCCGACGCGCCCGTGCAGCAGGATCCGGCACTGGCCTGTTATGCCCGCGACGTGAAGTTCCCCGTCGATTCGGACATGATGTGGGCGATCGTCCGCACGTCGCCGCTGAAGTATCCCCACAACGACGACCAATCGATCACCACGCGGATCAACCTGGTGAATCTCGGCGATGCTCAGATTCTCACCATCCCCGGCGAGGCCCTGCCGAACATCGGCTTCTTCCTCAAACGCCGCATGAAAGGCGAGCACAACCTGCTGTTCGGCCTGACGAACGACGCCTTCGGGTACATCCTCACCCGCGTCGACTTCAACAGCTTCCAGCGCTACGAGTACATCACCCGCACGTCCCTCGGCGAGATGACCGGCGAAATCCTGCTGGACAACGCCCTGCAAATGATCGACGAAGCGCCGGCGCCGAAATAGCCCCGACGCTCCACAGGACCGCGCACGCGGCCACGCCCGGCGGCTCGGGCACGTTGACCAGCGCAACGGTCCCGAGCCCGATGCCGAAGTTCGCTTGCCACTCGACCAGGTCGCTCGCGCTCAACGGCTGCGGCGATTGGCCGCGCTGCCACGCCAACAGGTCGGCGCCGTCCGCGTCGCCGTCGCCGTCGAAGTCCCCCGGCGCCGCCGCGCTGGCGTCCTCAAGCGCGAGCGCCGTGATGGCGAAATCGACGTAGAGGCCGATCGAGTACGACTCGAATCCTACCAGCGCCGACGTGTTGCCCAGGTAGCTGGGCGTCGTCCTGTCGTAGCTGAACGTGCTCCAGCTATAGCCGCTGGCCATGAAGTACGCCGGGTCGTCCCAGGCGTCCTCGCCGTCGAGCTGGGGCATGATTTCGATCGACCCGCCGGCGCCGGCCGTGTTGGCCAACAGCCGCGCGGTAAACGCCGCCAGGTCGAACGGGGCGCCGTCGCTGCGCTTGAGCTCGATCTTCGCCTTGCCGGGATTGGGCCCCGCGGTGACGGCCTGCGCTTCGACGCCATCGGGCCAGGCGATCCGCACCGGCCGGCCGATGGGCTCCGCCCCGATTCCGCCGGTAAACAGCTTGTCGCGGGTGTAAGTAAACACGTATCCGCGGCACGCGACGCTATCCCACGTCTCGCCGACGGCCAGCGGCGTCGCGATCTGCGAATCGTCGAAAAACTGCACCCCCGCCGCCGCTGCACTGGCCGACCAGAGCAGCAGCACGCCGCCCGCTGCCAGCCATCGCAAGCCGCTCATCGCTACGCGAAAAGAACACATCACTACAACGTCAATGTCACGCAGCTCAAAACCGCCCTGTTCAAAGAGACGGTTGCGCCATAA
>QEVI01000117.1 GCA_003576855.1 Planctomycetota bacterium | reverse complement strand
GGTTTCCGCGGCGATGATGCCGCTCTTGGCCAGGCCGTCGACCGTCAGCACGCTGTATTGCAGGTATTTGGGATCCACCTCTCGATTGGGATCGAGAATGCTGATCAGCAGCGCCTCGGGGGTGCGCGAAACGACCGTGGCCAGATCGGCGCCGACTTCCGTGCCGTAACCTTCCCGCCGGTGGCATGCCGCGCAGTTCTTGCGGAACAGCTCGCGACCCCGCGCCGGCTCGCCGAGCAACTCGAGCACGTCGCGGTGGGCCTCCACCACGTCGGCCCGCGCAGGCGCCGCGGCGTCGAGCAGCTTCGTGGCTTCGGCCCGCACCTCGCGGTCGGGGTGCGTCTTCAGCCGCTGCACGGTCGAGGGGTCCAGGTCGCGGGCCGTCAGCCGCCCCTGGCGCACCGCCTCCAGCAGCGCATGGGCCGACTCCGTGCGGGCGACCAATAGCTCGGCCGTCTGCAAGCGCAGCGCCGGGCTCACGCCCGGCAAGGCCGACAGCAGCGCGGGCGCCACGCGTACATCGTCGAACTGACCGATCGCGGCTAGCGCCGTCGCTTGCAGCTCCTGCGGATGCCGGGCGGCAAGCAGCTCGGCGAGCACCGGCCCGGCCTCTTCAAAGCTCCCCAAGGGCAACGTTTCGACGGCTCGCCGGCGGCGCTCCAGCGGCAGCGTTTCGTCGATCGCCTCGTGCAGCGCGACTTGAACACGCTCCGCGGCGATCTGCTCGGTGAGCCCGTCGCTCGCCTCGGCCAGCGCGGCCCGCACGCGGGCTTGCTTCGCCCCGGCGCCCCGCGCTACCGCTCCGAAGATATCTTCCGCCGCGCGGGGCTGAGCCCTGCGGAGGGCGGCAATGCACCGGGCCACGGCGCCAAGTTCGCCCTCATCCGCGCCAGCGCCAAGCTGGCGAGCCAGTTCCAAGACGAACGCGCGCCCGGCGGCGCGCTGCAAGAACTCTGCATCGCTCGCCAGCGTCGCGAGCGATTCGTCGGCGCGGCGCCCCAGCGAGCTTAGCACGGCGGCGGCGACATAGGGCTCCTGCGCGTCGCGCCGGGCGATCTCCGTCAACGCGGCGGCAGCTTCGGCCGAGCGGCATTCGCCCAGGGCAAGCGCCGCTTGAAATCGAACGACAAGCTCCTCGTCCGCGGCGGCGCTCACGATGGCCCGTTCCAGCGACGATCGAACCTCTCCCGCGCCATCGTCGTTGACCAGCATCTCCTCGGCGAGGCGAACCGCGTGTCGGCGGATTTCGGACGATCCATCGGTCATCGCTTGCACGACGAGCGGCGGTTCCAACGCCCCGAGGTCCGCAAGCAGGTAGAGGGCCAGCAGTCGGCCCTCGGCCGGCGCCGACGACGTAGCGAGCTGCTTCAAGGCGGCAACTGAACCAGGATCGTTGCGCTCGTAAAGAAGCCGCGCCGCCGTCGTCCGATGCCAACCATTCGGATGGGCCAGCATCTGCACGAGCTCGTCGCCGCTAGCGTCGCCGGGCAGCGTTCTGGTGAAGAACGAGCGCCGCGCGTCGGCTGTTTCGTCGCTGCGCACTACGCGATAGATTCGCCCGCGATCGCGCCCGCTGGTCAGATCCAGGTGCTTTTTCAACACGGGCGGCAGGCTGGCCGGGTGTTCGATCACCTCCCGGTACATATCGAGTACATACAAGTTGCCATCGGGCCCATTGGCGAACTGCACCGGGCGGAACCAGGTATCGCGAGAGGCCAGGAACTCGCGATTCGGCGTAGTGCGGCGGGCCGTCCGCGGCAGGGCGTCGCGGTGCTGCTCGAGGGTCTTGCGATGCACCAGGTTGCTGCCGACGTCGCCGATGAAGGCGTTGGCCGCGTAGGGCGGCGGCCAGGCGTCGCCCGTGTAGATCGTCACGCCGGTCGCACTGGTGAAGTAACCGGCCGCTCGCCCGCCTCCCTCGATGATTCCGGGTACGACTCCCTTGACGCGCAACCGCGTTCGAATCTCGCGCCACGGTTCCACCGGGCTGATGCGATGCACGTCAGCCGCGGGGCCTTCGGCGGCGATGCTCCGCACCACGGCCGGCGGGCGCAACAACGCATTGCGCGACAGGTGGCTTTCTTCCAGCATCACCTGCTGGATGTGATCGCTGTTGGAGCATGTAAAGCAGTTGCCCCACGAGTCGAAGCACATGCCGTGCTGGCTGGCGCCGCTGGTGGGCTGGAACTTGAGCGTCCGCGGATCGAACGCGAAGTTGCGGCCGCGGAGCGTCACCGGCGCCGCGTCCGGCTGATCGCCGCGGCGAAGCTCGGCGCCGCAACTGCTCACCGCGACGTGGATGCGGTTATCAATGCCCCAGCGGAACGAGTTGATCAGTCCCTGAACGTTCTCCGCTCCGAAGCCCGTGAACGCGACGCGGCGTACATCGGCCCGGCCGTCGCCGGTCGTATCCTTGAAAAACAGGATATCGGGCGCCGCGCCGACGAATATCCCGCCGTCGTAGCACATCACGGCGGTCGGCCAGGCCAGGCCGTCGGCGAATATCTTGCTGGTCTCGAAACGCCCGTCGCGATCGGCGTCTTCCAGCAAGCGAATGCGGCCGAGCATGTCGTCGGCGTCTTCGCTGTAGCCCAGCATCTCGACGACGTACAGCCGGCCACGTTCGTCGAACTCCATTGCCACCGGGTCGGTCACGTTCGGCTCCGCCGCGGCCAGTTCGAGGCTGAAGCCGGGCTCGATTTCGAACGTGGCCAGCGCCGCGTCCGGCGCCAGGGGCGGAAACCGAGGCATCTCCCCCGAATAGTCTCGATCGACCGAATCGGCGTTCTCTGGCGGCCCCGCGGCCTGGGATGCGCTGATGAACTGGGCCTGCGCCGTCGCACAACAGGCCGCAAGCAGTAAAGCACGATGTTGGAGCAGCAAGCGGTACGTCATGGCCTCCAGGATAAATGAGAGTCATGCCTCCCGCCAATTGGCCCGCTTCGCCGCAAATTTCCTGGCAGGAACGGCCCGCTGGCGTTATTTACTCCGGGGGTTCGCTGCCACGCTCGATAGCCTCAAGTGCAGGCTGCCGGCCACGCGCTATTTCGCCAACCTCGCCCCCGCTGCGCAGGGCGCGGAAACATCGTATAATGCGTGCACTACTTGTCGAACTTCGCCAACGAGGCACGATCGTGGCCCGGACGCTTCTCGCTTTCTTGCTGACGATCGGCGCCGCCTGGCGCTACGGCTTGGCGTCCGAACCGGCGACGATCGACTACAACCGGGACGTCCGCCCGATCCTCTCGGAGAACTGCTTCGCCTGTCACGGCTTCGATGAAGCAGCCCGCGAGGCCGACCTGCGGCTTGACCTGGCGGAGTCGGCGACGGCAGATCGAGGCGGCTATGCGGCGATCGTGCCGGGGGATCCGGATTCGAGCGCCCTCTGGCAGCGGATCAACAGCACCGATGAGGCCGAGGCGATGCCCCCGCCAGGGTCGCACCGCAAGCTCACCGACCCGCAAAAGGAGGTTTTGCGCCGTTGGATCGCCGGCGGGGCCGGGTATGAAAAGCACTGGTCGTTCATCCCGCCGTCGAAGGCGCCGTTGCCGCAGGTGAACGACGAGGCGTGGGTCCGCAACGAGATCGACCGGTTCGTGCTGGCGCGATTGGAGCAGGAGGGGTTGCAGCCTTCGCCGGAGGCCGACCGGCGGATGCTGATCCGCCGGCTGTCGCTGGATCTGACGGGGCTGCCGCCGAGCGCCGCGGAGGTCGAAGCGTTCGTCGCCGACCACCGCGCCGACGCCTATGAGCGGCTGGTCGATCGGCTATTGGCCAGTCCGCACTATGGCGAGCGGATGGCGCTGGCGTGGCTCGACGCGGCGCGCTACGCCGACACCAACGGGTTTTCCATCGACGGCGGCCGCCACATGTGGCTCTGGCGCGACTGGGTGATCGACGCCTTCAACCGCAATCTGCCGTACGACCAGTTCCTCGTCGAGCAACTGGCCGGCGACCTCTTGCCCGACCGCACCGAAGCCCAGCTTATCGCCAGCGGGTTCCAGCGCAACAACATGGTGACCCATGAGGGCGGCACGATTCCCGAGGAGAACCTCGCGAACTACAACGCCGACCGCGTGAAGACGCTCGGCGAGGCGGTGCTCGGCCTGACGCTCGGCTGCGCGCAGTGCCACGATCACAAGTACGATCCCGTCACCCAGCGCGACTATTACCGGCTGTTCGCCTATTTCAACACGGCGAGCGATGAAGGGCTCGACGGCAACGGCGGCGTCAATCCGCGGCCGTACATCGAGGCGCGGACGGTTCTCAAGACGGACGAGCTCCCTGCAATTCGCCGGCGGATCGACGAGCTACGAAATGCGCTGCAGCGTCCCCAGGACGAGGACGTCGAGTCCTGGATCGCCGAGCAGCAACGCCTGTTGCACCAGCGAGGACGGAACTTCGAGGCGCACGCGGCCGAGTTGCTCAAAGTCAGCACGCCCAACGCAGGCTCCGGCTTCGACGTCGAAGCGGGGCGGTTTGTCGTCATCTCCGGGGCTGGGGACCTGGTCGCCTACGACGTCCTGATGCGTTTGCCGCAAATCGCGAAGCCGATCACTGGCCTGCGCATCGTGTTTCATCCCGATGGCAAGGCGCCGGCCGGGGGCTGGGGTTTTGGAACGCTGCCGCCTGAACCAGCGGCCGTTCCGCTCCCGGACAAGGAAGAAGGCGGCCCGGTCGAGCCCGCCGAGGCCGCTGCGCACCCGCCCGATGAACTGGCGAAGAAGGGGACGTTCGTGCTCACGTCGTTTTCGGCAAGCGCCGAAGCCGTTCCCGGCGATCAGGTGAACCTCAACCTGCTGCGTTCGATCAGGCGCGTTACGGCTAGTTCCTGGCGCGAAGATTACCGACCTGAGAACGTGCTCGATACGCGCAACGTCAACGGGTGGTCGCCGCAAGTCGCCCAGGACGGCCCCGTGCATTTGACGGTTACGTTCGCCGAGCCGATCGACCCGGCGCACACGCCGTATTTAACGGCGCAGGTGAACTTCGGTCAGCGGGGCCCGCTCGTGGCCGCGCGATTCGAGTTTCAAGCCATCGCGGGAACCGATGACGGCAGCGATTTGCCCGCGGATGTGATCGCTTCGATCGAGAAGCCGCGCGCGGAGCGTACCGCGGCCCAGCAGCAGCGACTTGCCGAGTACTTCGCCCGCCATGCGAAGCAATTGGCGCCGCTGCGGATCGAGCTGGCCAACCTCGAGGAGCGGGCCAGCGTCCTGACCGAGAAGTTCCAGACGATGGTGATGGACGTCGCCGAGAAGCCACGCGACACGTACGTCCTCGAGCGCGGCAACTACGCCGCGCCCCAGGAAAAGGTGGAGCCGGGCGTACCGGAGTTCCTTCCGCCGCTCCCCGCAGGGGCGCCCCCCAACCGGCTCGGCCTGGCCCGCTGGATCGCGTCGCCCGATCACCCGCTGACGGCCCGCGTCGCCGTGAACCGCGTGTGGCAAATCCTCTTTGGCGCCGGCATCGTTCGCACGCCGGCCGACTTTGGTTCGCAAGGCCAGTGGCCCACGCATCCGGAACTGCTTGATTGGCTCGCCGTCGACTTCGTCGAAAGCGGCTGGGATGTGAAGCGGTTGGTGCGGAACATCGTAACCTCGGCGACCTATCGGCAGACGTCCGCCACACGGCCGCGTAGCGGCGTGCCAGCCGACCATCGGCCGGGCGCCGGCGACTTCAAGGCCGAAGCGGCTAACCAGCCCGACTTGCTGGTTCGCGATCCGCACAACGAGCTCTTGGCCCGTGGCGGCAGGTTCCGCTTGCCGGCGGAGTTCATCCGCGACGCGGCGCTGAAAACCAGCGGCCTGTTGGTCCCTCGCCTCGGCGGTCCCAGCGTGAATCCCTACGCGCCGGGCGACCTGTGGCGCGAGATCAGCCACTATGGCAGCACGCCGGCGACGGCGCAGACGTTCGTCCAGGATCACGGCGAGAAGCTGTACCGCCGGTCGCTTTACACGTACTGGAAGCGGACCGTTCCGCCGCCGAACATGACGGCGTTCGACGCTCCCAACCGCGAGACGTGCGTGGTCCAGCGCCCGGCCACCACCACGCCGCTGCAGGCGCTCGTCTTGCTGAACGACGTCCAGTTCGTCGAGGCCTCGCGGGCGTTTGCCGAGCGGATCCTGAAGCGGGACGAACCGGACGACGCGCGGCTGCGGTGGGCGCTGGCCGAGTGCGCGTCGCGCCCGCCCAGCGACGAAGAGCTTTCGATCCTCGCCCAGGCCCTCGAGCGGGAGCGGGCCCGCTATGCCGCCCATCCTGCGGCCGCACGCGAGTACCTGGCCAACGGCGAGTCTCCGCGGGACGAGACGATTCCCCCGCACGAGCACGCCGCATGGGCGCAGGTGGCTGCGCTGCTGCTAAACCTGAGTGAAACGATAACGCGAAACTGACGTTGCCATGAATCCAGCTCATGAAATTGCGCGGTACGTTGCGCGCCGCACGTTTCTCGGTCATACGGCGTCGCGGCTGGGAAGCGCCGCCCTGGGCGTGCTGTTGGCGGGGGACGCCCGCCGGCTCGCAGCGGCGTCGTCGGTCGCCGCGGACGCTCCGCCCGCCCTGCCCCACTTTCCTGCGAAAGCCAAGCGAGTTGTTTGTCTTTTCCAATCGGGAGGCCTTTCGCACGTCGACTTGTTCGACTACAAGCCCGCGCTCGACCGCTTCAACGGCCAGGAAATCCCGCCGTCGGTCAAGGGCGCCCAACGACTCACGGGCATGACCTCCGGCCAATCGGCCTATCCGGTGGTCGCCCCGTTCTGGCCGGGGCGCTTCTGCGGTCGGCAGCGGACGTGGATCAGCGACCTGTTGCCGCAGATGCAGACCATCGCCGACGACCTGTGCGTCGTGAAGTCGCTGCACACCGAGGCGATCAACCACGACCCGGCAATCACGTTCATGAACACCGGCAATCAGCAGCCGGGCTACGCCAGCATGGGCGCCTGGGTCAGTTATGGCCTCGGCAGCGAAAACGAAAACCTGCCGACCTTCATCGCCATGGTGTCGCAGGGTTCGGGCAAGAATCCGGGGCAGCCGATTTTCTCCAGGCTGTGGGGGAACGGTTTCTTGCCCTCCTCGCACCAGGGCGTCGGCCTGCGGCCCGGCAGCAGTCCTGTGCTGTACCTGCAGGATCCGCCGGGGACGGATCGCCGCCAGCGCCGCGCCCTGCTCGACGACCTGGCGCGACTGAACCAGCTTCGCGCGGAAGAACTGGGCGACCCGGAAACCATCGCCCGTATCAACGCCTATGAAATGGCGTTCCGCATGCAGACTTCCGTTCCGGAACTGACCGACGCAAGCGAGGAGTCGCCCGCCACGCTCGCCAGCTACGGCCCCGAAGCGGCCAAGCCGGGCAGCTACGCGGCCAACTGCCTGCTGGCCCGCCGGCTGCTGGAGCGGGGCGTGCGGTTCGTGCAGCTTTTCCATCGCGGCTGGGACCAGCACATCGCCATCCAGCGGCAACTGCCGAACCAATGCCGCGACGTCGATCAGCCAACCGCCGCGCTGGTCAAGGACCTCAAGCAGCGCGGCTTGCTCGAAGATACGCTCGTGGTGTTCCTCACCGAGTTCGGCCGCACGGTGTTTTCGCAGGGCGCCCTGGGCAGCCCGGCGATGGGCCGCGATCATCATGGCCGCTGCTTCACGGTGTGGCTCGCCGGCGCCGGCGTCAAAGCCGGCATGGAGTACGGCAAGACCGACGACTTCTGCTACAACATCGCCGAAAACGCCGTCCATCTTCGCGACCTGCACGCGACGATGCTCCACTGCCTGGGCATCGATCATGCGCGCTTCACCTACCCGTTCCGCGGCCTCGACGTACGGCTCACGGGGGTCGAAGAAGCCCGCGTCGTCAAGGAAATCCTCGCCTGAATGCGGGCAAGTTTCCCCGGAACTTGCATATATCCACGGCTGCACGTCCGGTGCCCGCGCCCCACTTCAAGTCGCCTGACTGGACGGCCACGGGCGCTGCTACCGCCGCAGGGCGCTTCTCGCTATCATCAAACGAACATTCTCCCCGCTGGCCTCTGTTGATTGATCACCGATGAAGCCCCGGCTTGTCGAAAAGCTCGCCGCTCTGCGCGACAACCTGAACTGCGGCCATTTCATCTTGGCCGACGCCAAGGACGCCGACATGGCGTGGGGCGTCGCCAGCCCGGGGCACGCGTATCCGCCGCGGCAGGGCGACCCTGGCGCCGCCGCCGGCGCGGCCCTGCGGCAGCGGTCGATGGCGGAATTTCGCGAGCAGATCCGCGAGATCGTCCGGCAGGGCGCCGTCGACATCATGCTCGCCTCGGCCGCGACGATGGACGTGCTGGCCCACCGCGAGCAAATCTTCGACGCCAGCGACGTGACGCCGGCCGTGCGGGTGAACGACGCTACCGACGTCTGGCTTCCCCGCGGCGGCGTCTACCGCGAGTCCCCCTCGCGCCCGTTCGCCAGTTGCTATCTCGAAGAGGTGCAGTTCGGCAACCTGCACGGCCGAACCACGATGCAGCAGGCCCACGAGGCCTTCGCTAAGTTCGGCCGTTTTGTAAGGGCCAGCGGCGAACATCTCGACGAGCCAGTCGTGAACCTGGGCTTATACTCGGCGACGTTCAACAACTGCCTGGAGAGCGACCTGGCGACCCTCGCGGCGTTTCGCGAGTTCCGCGCATACGCCCAGAAGCGAAAGTTTCGTTACTTCCTCGAGGTCTTCGCCCCCAACGTCAAGAATGCCGTTGCCGAGGAGCAGATCCCGGCGTTCGTCAACGACTCGATTTGCCGCATGCTCGCCGGCGTACCGCTAAACAGCCGGCCGGAATTCCTCAAGGTTCCGTACTTCGGCCCGGAGGCGCTGGAAGAACTGGTCGCCTACGACACGAGCATGCTGGTCGGCGTCCTGGGCGGCAGCAGCGGCACGAGCTTCGACGCCTTCACGCTGCTGGCCGAAGCGAAGAAGCACGGGGCCCGCGTCGCCCTGTTCGGCCGCAAGATCAAAGACGCCGAGCATCCGTTGAGCTTCGTCGCGCTGCTGCGGCGCGTGGCCGACGGCGAGATTGGTCCGCAAGAGGCCGTGCGGGCTTACCACGGCGAGCTTGCGAAGCACAACGTTCCGCCGCGGCGCTCGCTAGAGGACGACCTGCAGCTTACGGCGACCGAGCTGAGCTACGCGCGCTAGCGCTCGGCCTGCGGCCGATGAACCCAAAAAACTCCGATCGCTACTGGCCCTCGCGGGCATGAGCCACCAGCGTGCGAAAGGCGCCGCGCAACGATTTGTGCAGATGCCGAGCAAAGGCTCGACCGAGCTCGTGTCGGGCGATCAGTTCCACCACGTCGGCGAAATCCTTGTGTGTTCGACGCAAATTGCCTTGGCCGCAGGCGAGTTTCGTTTCAATAAGCCGAGCGAGGCTGAGCACCGGCAGACCTTCGAGATTGATGATCGCCGCCTCATCCCCGGGGTCGGGCAGCAACACTTCCGAATCGCGTCCAGCTTTGTCGCCCGCCAGCAAGAACTGCAAGCCCACGCCGCCGGGCGAGCGCAGTTCTCGCCGGTCTTCGATCCAGGTCCATCCTGCGGCTTCGAGCGTCGACCGTATGGCCGGCGCTTCGTCGCGGCGGACCAATAGGTCCACGTCGACCGTGTTCCGTCGATAACCGTGCAGACACACGGCTACTCCGCCGAGCAGGGCATGCCGAAGTCCCGCGCGCTCGAGCAACTCATGGCACGCGCGGGCGGCGTCCCACAACGATTCATTGCCGAGCATGGCATAGGTCCTGGCTGCAGATTGCACGGCGTCGGCCCGGCGGGAAAGCGGGAAGTTGCCAGAGTCAGCGCTTATTGTACGTCACGTCTTTATTGTACCTCGTGCGTGGAGCGGCGCAAGGAGCGTTGTTGAGGCGCCGCTCCGGCGGCTCGTTGAGCCGCGGCTTTTTAGGCGATGAGATCGCGCACGACTCGGCCGTGGATGTCGGTCAGCCGGAAATCGCGGCCGGCGTGGCGGTAGGTGAGCTTCTCGTGGTCAAAGCCCAGCAGGTGCAGAATCGTCGCGTGCAAGTCGTGGACATGCACCCGGTTCTCGACCGCCTTGAAGCCGAATTCGTCGGTGGCGCCGTAGGCTTGACCGCCGCGGACGCCGCCGCCGGCCAGCCACATGGTAAAGCCGTAGTGGTTGTGGTCGCGGCCGTTCATTTTCCCCTGGTTGGCGCCTTGCTTGGGCAGCTCGACCGCCGGCGTGCGACCGAATTCACCCCCCCAGATGACGAGCGTTTCGTCGAGCAGCCCCCGCTGCTTCAGGTCGGCCAGCAGCGCGCCGATCGCTTGGTCGCACTCGCCGGCGAGTTTGCGCAGCAGCGTTTCGTTGTCGTCGTGGGTGTCCCAGGGCTGCCCCGCGCCGTGCCAGACCTGCACGAAGCGTACGCCGCGCTCCACCAACCGCCGCGCAATGAGTATCTGCCGCGCCTGCGTTCCCTCGCCGTACATGTCGCGGATATGCTGCGGCTCGCGGCTGACGTCGAAGGCGTCGGCCGCCTCGGACTGCATGCGAAACGCCAGTTCAAACGACTGGATGCGGGCCTCCAGCGCCGCGTCGTCCTGCCGGGCCTGCTGGTGCCGCAGGTTGAGTCTCGCCAAGAGATCGAGCTGCTCGCGCTGCCGGACTGGCGAGATGCGATCGTTGCGGATGTTCTCGATCAGCTTGTCGATCGCCGAGTGCTGCGTATCGAGGTACATGCCTTCAAAAGCGCCGGGCAGGAACCCCGCTTGCCAATTTTGCGATTCCTGGATGGGATACCCCGCCGGGCACATGGCCACGAACGCCGGCAGGTTCTGGTTCTCCGCTCCCAGGCCGTAGCAGACCCACGCGCCCAGGCTCGGCCGGATTTGTCGCGCCTCGCCGCAGTTCATGAGCAACAGCGACGGCTCATGATTCGGCACGTCGGCGTGCATCGAGCGGATGACGGCGATGTCGTCGATCGACCGCGCCGTGTGCGCGAACAGCTCGCTGACCTCGACGCCGCATTCTCCGTACTTGCGGAAGCTGAACGGCGACGGCAGCGCCGCGCCGGTCGGCCGCTCCGTCGGCAGGTTTTCCATCGGCAGCGGCTGGCCGGCGTACCCGGCCAGCGCCGGCTTGGGGTCGAAGGTGTCAATGTGCGAGGGGCCGCCGTTCATGAACAGGTGAATGACGTGCTTGGCCTTGGCGGCAAAGCGGGGCGGCCTCGACGAGAGCGGATTCGCCGCTGGCGCGGCGGCCGCGGCGCCAGCCGACGGGCCTAGCAAGCTCGCCAGCGCCATCGCGCCGTAACCCATGCCGCAGCGCTGCAGTAGCTCGCGTCGGCTGAGGGCCAGATGCTCGAGCTTGCCGCGATGCCCCATGGCGACTCCCCCGGATTAATCGACGAACATGAACTCGTTGGACATGAGCAGCACCTGAGCCAACTGCGACCAGCGGTCAACCGCCGCCGCCGCGTCGCCGTCGCCGCCGTTGGCCGCGACGCTCGGCGGGCCGCCGCCCGCTTGACGCGCCGCCTGGCCGGCATCGCCTTCGGGCGACACGAACGCCATGGCCAGTTGCAGCTCGTCATCGCTGGGCTGTCGGGAAAGCGCATATTGATACAGCCGCGCGATCCGCTCGGCGTCGTTCGCCGGCGAGCCGGCGCTGGCCGCGTCATCGGTGCGCTCGGCCAGATGCTGCGATTGTTCCAGCGCAAAAGGGCTGTTCATCATAAACAGGGCCTGATGCGGCGAGGCGGTCTGCGGCCGCGCTGCCGCCGGCGTATTGGGATTGGCGAAATCGAACGTGCGGAAGAACGCCGGCAGGTTTTGCCGCTCCACGAACCCGTACACCGCGCGCCGCGACGGAAACGGCGGCTCCGTCAGTTGCACCGGCGGCCCGCCGACAGTGAGATCCAGCCGGCCGGCGGCGAACACCATCCCGTCGCGCAGCGCTTCCAAGTCCAGCCGGCGGCGCGTCATCCTGGCCAGCAGCGTATTGGCGGGGTCCTTCTCCGACAAATCGGGTCGCGGATCGCTCGCTTGCCGATAAACGCTCGACAGCACCAGGCGGCGGATGAGTCGCTTGGTCGACCAGCCCTCCTCCATGAACGTGACGGCCAGCCAGTCGAGCAGCTCCGGATGCGTCGGCGGATCGCCGCGAACGCCGAAGTCGCTCGCCGTGGCCACCAGCCCCCGGCCAAACAGCTTGCTCCACACGCGATTGACCCACACGCGGGCCGTCAGCGGATTGTCGCGACTGGCGATAGCGCGGGCCAGTTCCAGCCGGCCGCTCCCCTGGGCGAAGGGGCGCGGCTCGCCTTCGGTCAGGCAGGAAAGAAATCGCCGGGGCACTTGCGGACCCAACGCCGACGCATTGCCCCGCAGGAACACGTGCGGCTCGACCGGCGTCGCCGCGTCGACCAGCTTCGGCGGGTTGTCTTCCTGCGGCGTCTCGGTCGAACTGGCTAGCACGCCGTACAGCGAATAATAGTCGCTCGTCGGAATCGCGTCGTACTTGTGGTCATGGCACCGCGCGCAGGCGACGGTCAGTCCCATCAAGCCGCGGCACATGAGATCGATGCGATCGTCATTGATATCCGGCGCCGCATTGAGGAACCTCCGCCCCAACGTAAGAAACCCCTGCGCCGGCGCCGCAGCAGGGTCGCCCGACTGATCCCCGGCGATCTGATGGACGATGAATGCGTCGAACGCCATATCGCCGTTGAAGGCGGCGATCACCCAGTCGCGGTACTTGTAGGCGTGCGTGTAATTGCGATCTTCCTGAAAGACGTAGCCCTTCGTATCCGCATAGCGCGCGACGTCGAGCCAGTGGCGGGCCCAGCGCTCGCCGAACCGCGGCGACGCCAGCAGCCGGTCTACCGCCTGCTCGTACTGGGCGTCGCTGGCGCGGCGGGCGAATTCGTCCAGCTCCTCGGCCGTCGGCGGCAGGCCGATCAGATCAAAGTACAGCCGCCGCAACAGCACCCGCGGCGACGCCGCGGCCGATGGCGCGACCCCGGCGGCTTCCTGCCGCGCCAGCACGAAGGCGTCGATCACCGTCCGCGTCCAAGAGCCGGCTCGCACTTCAGGCGCCGGATGCTTCGCCGGCCTCTTCAGCGACCAGTGGTCCCGCGGATTCGGGGCCTGGAGTTCACTCGGCGGGGCGCCCGCCGCTTCGTCGGTCCGCGGGTCGGGCGCCCCCAGGGCGATCCACTGCTCGAAGTCGCCGATCACCGCATCCGGCAGCTTGCCGCTGGGCGGCATTTCGTACGACTCGTACTTCAGCGCCGAAATCAGGAGGCTGTCGGCCGAATTGCCGGGCACAACGACCGGGCCGGACTGGCCCCCGTTCTTCAGCCACGCCGCCGAGTCCAACCGCAAACCGCCCTTGGGCTCGCCCGCCCCAGCGGAGTGGCACTCGTAGCAGTGCTCCGCCAGCACCGGTCGAATGCGGCTCTCGAAAAAGTCGATCGCCTCTGGCGAGAGCCCCGTCGAGCCCGCGCAGCGTGGAATGGCGATCCAGTGGAGCGCCAGCACGGCCGATGCCAGCCACGCTATCGAAGACGCGACGGCAATCCGGCGCGAAAGCTGGCGGCGCAGTAGATCAGTCGCACGCTGCATAACAACAAGGCGCCTGAGTGAAGCGGACCGGCTCCTGCCCCGCGGGCGAACGTATTATATCGGGAACAGCGCTCGCCGACACCCTGTCCCAGCGCAGGCCGCGCCGGGCGCCGCCTACCGCCCGCCGTCGCTAGTCGCGCGGATTCGATCGAGCAGTTGCTTCATTTCGCGCAACCGCTCTGGTTCAGCGGCGGCCAGGTCTT
>QEVI01000116.1 GCA_003576855.1 Planctomycetota bacterium | reverse complement strand
CTGGCGAGCAACGCGCCGCAATGGGCCGGCTCGGCAGCGCCCGCGCCGCCCCAGGGAGCAAGCTCGCAACCCGCTTCGGCGACGCTGGTCGCCCCTGGCCGACCGTGGCCGGCGCCTGCCGCCCCGAACCACGGCTCTGCCGGCGTTTTGCCGGCGGCAGACGCGGCGGCGACGGCCCATCCGCGCCCGGCGCAGCCCGGTGCGCTGGCTGCTGCCGGCGCGACAATGCCTTCGACGCCCGCTCCAGTGAATGGCGTCGCGACGCTCACCGTCGCCGAGGTTTTTCGGTTCGACGTCACCAAGGAATGGGTATACCAGCGTTGGGACCGTAAATCGACGGCGCTGGCTGAGCTGGATCTCTTCGGCGTGCGCGTGCCGCTGGTAACCGGGACGCAGCTTTACGACGTCGCCGGGTCGCTCACCTACTTCTTCGGGGCCGATGGACGGGTGAAGCGAATTTCGTTCCGCGGGCAGACCGGGGACACGACCGAGCTGGTAAGACTGGCGACGCAGCGGTTTGGCTTGCAGGCTCGACCCAGCGCCGTGGCGGGCGAACAACTCTTTCAACTGCACGACGGCGACAAGCTCATCAGCGAGCTGCGGACCCAGACCGCTCCGGTGCTTTGGTCCGCCTCGCCCCACAATAGCTTCCGGGTGGAACTGGAGTTGCAGGACCCGGCGGCAGCCCGCCCGTTAACTTCGAGCGTTCTGGCCGCGCTGCCGCAACCGCCGGCGGCGCCGCTCGCTTCGACGCCCAGCGCGGCAGCCGCCCCCGCCCACGCAGCCGGCGTGACCGCGTCGCCGGATCATTCGACTGCCGGTACGCCGCCCGCCTCGCCCGAGCCGCCCTCTGGAGAAAACCGCGGATGGAAAGCGCTGTTCCCACGCAGCCAACTGCCTAAATCGCAGTTGCAACTGCTTAATCAGGGAAACCTATACCAATGGTGACCGCCGTTTCCGGTATGCTGAAGCGAATGGCGGCGCCCCTGCCCACGTTTGGACCCTGCCCGCGTCTGCTGCGATCGGAAGCGTTGCGCCATTTGCACGACGCACTTCCCGAGGAACAACGAAGCGTCCTGGCCCATGCCCTGCGCAACGTCGACGCCGAGACGCCGGCGGCATGGGACGGCCTGTTCGTTGCGCGGTCTTCCGGCGGCGACGACGACATAGTCGGTGCCCTGTGGGTGCAGCTCGTCGCCGGCAATACGGCGGTGCTGTGGGCCCCGCCTGGCGACAATCCGGTCGTTGCGGGCCTGCTCCGCGCGGCGGCGGCGCTGCTCGACGAGCGGCGCATTCCCGTGGGTCAATTGGTCGTCGGGGACGACGACGGGTACTCGCCGCGGCTGCTCAAACTGTGCGGATTTCCCCGGCTGTGCTGCTTGATTTACATGTACGCGGAGCTGAACCCATCGCCGGACGAGGCGGTCGCCGACGAGGCGGCTTTCCCACGGGGCGGCGCCATTGCCAGCTATGGTTTGCAGTTTGTGTCGCACGCGGCAGATGCGGCCGACCGCCTCGGGGCGATTCTGGAACTAACCTATGTCGACACGCTCGATTGCCCGCTGCTCGAATACGTCCGCCCCGTCTCCGATGTGCTCAAGGGCTACCGGGCGCAAGGCCGCTATTCGGCGCGAGATTGGTACTTCGTGCGCGAGAACGACGTTGACGTTGGCGCGTTGATCCTCGCCGAGCACCCTGAATATGGCAACTGGGAGATTGTCTACATGGGCGTTGTGCCGGAAGCACGCGGCCGGTCGATCGGCAGTCGCATCGTGCGACTGGCGCTCGATGTCGCCGCGGCGCGCGGCGGTCAGCGGCTCGTGCTGGCCGTGGACGAGACGAACGGGCCGGCGCTGGCCGCTTACAAGCGCTGCGGTTTTCAGCAGTGGTCGCGGCGCATCGTATACGCACGTCTACATCGCCCGGCGTAATTGCCGCCGGCCGTTCAACTTCGGATCGGCCGACGGGAGCGCAAGCGGATCTGCGAGCGCGGCAAACGTGCGTAAGATGTTCCGCGAAAAGCACATAGCACGCACGTCGTCGTCGCGGTCGCTTCGGTTCGACACGGCCGCTGCTCAGCGCCGACATCTTATCCACCCGCGTCGCTGTACGGCTAAAAAATTTTTTTCCCGCTCGACGCCCCTCGGCGGCTTGGATTCTCGGCGTTATTGAATGAGTTGGCGCGGGACAACGCGCAGCGCTTCGTCAAGACCTTTGACGAGGATGCTAGCACTCGTAGAATCGCCTCCCTCAGGTGACACAGGCATCGCCGATCGACCGCTCGCAACGGCCGATCGCTTCTCCGAGACTTGGGGCGCATCACGACATCTGCGGAGCCGCCGGGGAGACGATGGATACCCCGCCGCGGTCTTCCTCGCGGTCGCGGTGCGCACCTCGGGAGCACGCAGGAAGTGGTCAAGGAAGAGTCGGACAGGCTGTCCGTTCTGCGGCGAGAACTCCGCCAACAACTCGGAGCGGAACGCTACGAGTTGTGGGTCGGTCCGCAGACCGAGCTTGAGATCTGCGGAGACTCGCTGCGCGTATCGTGCGGGTCGCCGGCCGTCGCGCATTGGCTTCGGCGCAACCTGCAGGCGACGCTGAGCCAGTGCGCGGAGAGCACGCTTGGCTTTAGCCCGACGATCCAGTTCTGCTCGCTCGAGCCGCCGACAAGGCGAGAACGGGCGCCCAAACGGGACGCCGCGCATGGCGACGCCGGGGGGCATCGCCAGCTTTGTTTTGAAGAGCTCAACCACGACGGCGACATGCTGGCGGCAGGCGATGGACTTCCTTCGACCGCGGCATCGGTCGCCGAGGCTTCTTCCCCCCGCATGAGCCGCCGGCCGGCGGAAGACGCCGCTCAAGCTCCGCGGTGGAACTTCGCCGAATTCGTCGTGGGCGACGGCAATCGGCTCGCGGCCCAGGCGGCCCTGCAAGCGGCGCAGCAGCCGGGACGCTTCAGCCCGCTGCTGCTGTACGGTCCCTCCGGCTGCGGCAAGTCGCATCTACTGCAAGCCATCTGCCAGTGCGCCCGAACCGGCCCCAGCCGCCCGCGGGTGATGCAACTCACCTGCGAGCAGTTCACTACGCAGTTTCTGGAAGCCCTCGAGCGCCGTGCGGGGCCAAGCTTGCGGCAAAAGTTCCGCTACCTCGACGTGTTGGCCGTAGATGACGTGCCGTTCCTGGTGGGCAAGCGGGCGACCCTCGAGGAACTACTCTACACGATCGACGCCCTCAGCGCTCGGGGCGCGCAAGTCGTGCTGACGAGCAATAGGCCGGTCGCGGAACTCCACGCGCTGAGCGTCGAACTGGCGTCGCGAATCTCCTCCGGATTGGCGATTGCGATCGAACCGCCCGATTACGCGACGCGGCTGGGGATCGTTCGCGCTGCAGCCGCGCGGATGAAGATCGAGCTGCAGGCCGGGGTCGCCGAACTGGTCGCCCAGCAGGTTTTGGGGAGCGGGCGAATGCTCATGGGCGCCCTGAACCGGCTGGTCGCCGCCGAAATGGCCGCCCAAGCGCCGATCACGTTCGCCGCCGCCGAGCGGATCATGGCGGAGTTCTGCCGTCAGCATTCGCCGCAGGTCCGACTTGCCGACATCCAACGAGCCGTATGCGAAGAATTCGGCGTCGAGTCGGCGGCGCTTAAGTCGCAGCGAAAGACTCGCGCGCTGACCGAACTGCGGATGCTCGCCATGTGGCTGGCTCGAAAATACACGCGGGCGACGTTCAGCGAAATTGGCGATTTCTTCGGCCGCCGGAGTCACAGCACCGTCGTGGCGGCGCAGCGGAAGTGCGACAAGCTGATCAGCCGCCGGTCGGGCATCGCCGTGGGCGACGAGCAGTGCGAAGTCGAGCAAGCCTTGCGGCGAATCGAAGCCAAGTTGCGCAAGGCCTAGCATAGCTCATAACGAAGGAATCTGCGTGAACACCGCCGGCTCATCTAGGACGGCGTTCCGGCAATCCCGCGCCGCTGTACGCGCCGCGTCGTAGCGCCGCTACAGCTCGTCGGAGTGGTCGTCGTCCAGTTCGTCGCCGTCGTCGCTTGCGGCCATGCCAAGCTGCCTCATCTTTCGATAAAGATTCGAGCGGTGGAGCCCCAGTCGCTTGGCGGCGCCGCTCATGTTGCCCCGCATGGCAGCGATCGTCTTGCGGATATAGTGTTGCTGGAACTCGCGGGTGGCGTCGGCCAACGTACCGTTCAATTCCGCGAGCCGCTCCACGTCGCTGGCGGCCGAGTCGACCAGCGCTAGTTCGTCGGCTTCGACGACGTCCCCCGCCGTGAGGTAGGCCAGTCGTTCCGTAAGATTCCGCAGTTCACGTACGTTTCCGGGCCACGAGTGAGCCAGCAGCCGCTTTCTGGCGGCCGTGGAGAACCGGGGGGGCCGGCGGCCCATATTGCGGCAAAACGCGCTCAGGAAATGCTCGGCCAGCAGCAGCACGTCGTCGCCGCGCTCGCGGAGCGGCGGCAATTCAAGACTCACGACGTTGAGACGGAAGAAAAGGTCCTCGCGAAACTTCCGCGCGCGGACCATCGCCGCCAGATCGTGATTCGTAGCCGCGAGAATGCGGACCTCCGTGTGGATGGGCGTCGAGCCGCCGACCCGTACGACGATCTTCTCCTCCAGCACGCGCAGCAGCTTGGCCTGGCCGTTGAGGCTCATGTCGCCGATCTCGTCGAGAAACAGCGTGCCGCCGGACGCCAATTCAAATTTGCCGGGCCGCGCCTCGCGAGCGTCGGTGAAGGCGCCCCGTTCGTGGCCGAACAGCTCGCTCTCCAGCAGCGTTTCCGCCAGCGCCGCGCAGTTGACTGCGATAAACGGCTGATCCCGACGGCGGCTGAGATAATGGATCGATCGGGCGACCACCTCCTTGCCGGTGCCGTTGTCGCCTAAAATCAAGATCGCCAGGTCGGTGTCGGCGATGCGGCGAATGGTCGATCGGATGGCCTCGATCGCCGGGTGCTGCCCGATGAGCTGCAGGCCCTGGGCAGCCTGCTGGACCAACTGCTGGTGCTTGTTCAGCAGTTCCTCGAAAGCCTGCGTATTCTGCAGCGCGATCGCGGCGTGAGAGGCCAGTTCGGCTAACCCCCGCTCATCGCCTGCGCTGAACTGCCCGCCGCGCTTGTTCAGCAGCTCGAAGGCGCCCAAGCAGCGGCCCCCGGGATCGACTAGCGGCACGCACAACAAGGTGCGGGTCGTGTAACCCGTGGCTCGATCGACCAGCCGGTCGATCTGCTCATCGGCGACGCCGCCGCCGGCGCGGCGCGGTTGCCGCGAATGGACGACTTGCCCGACGACGCCGGTGTCGTCGGGAATCCGCAGCTCGTTGCCCTTCACCCCCAACGCTGGCCGCGCGACGAGCTCCTTGCGGGCGCGATCCCAGAGGAAAATGCTCGCGCGATCCGCCTGAAATAGCCGTGTGGCGGCCTCGGCCATGGCCTTCAGCAGCGACTCCATCGAGTCGGTCTGTCGCCAATCCGCGGTGATCTGAAGGATCGTCTCCAGCCGCTGGAGCCGTTGTTGGCGCTGCTCGCGCTCGACCACGGTGCGGAAGGCGCATTCGAACGCCCGTACAAACTCCAAGAAGGCCGCCTGGTCGGCAAGCTGTCGGCCCAGCAGGGCGCATCCGTCGCCCAAAGGAGCAGCCAGCCAGTCGCCGGACGTAGCAGGGCCGTCGCGGTCGATGGCTTCGGCAGCCAGCGACGCGGGGACTTCTCGTTCGCTGGCGCCGCTGGCTTGCTCGACGACCCATCGCGGCGGGCAAGACCGCGCCAGGGCTAAGGCGCCGGCGCCAAGCAGCGAGCGGGCCTCTGGGAGGACCTCGCCTAGGAACGACTTAACTTGAGCGTGCTGGGCAGACGCCGACAAAAGCGTCCGCATCAGCGGCGACAAATCCACGACGCTACGCATCTGGGATTCTTTCGGGCGTTACGCAACTGACACAGGATGCCGTCGAAAAACACCGGCACAATAAGCAATTGTATCATATTGGATACATTGGGCTAGTAAAAGGATGCTGGAGTGTCCGCGTTTTGATAACATCCAATTCTCGCCGATGCCGCATTGGGGCCACTTTCGCACCTACGATACGAAATGGTATCTTGGCGGATTCCGCCATTTTTGGGCGTCACGACCCATGCTAGCGGGAGGTGCCTAGCCACTCTTTCGGAGCCGCTATGAGCTTGTTCCAGGGCAAAAAAGGCCTAATCACCGGAGTATTCAACGAGAAGTCGATCGCTTGGGCGATCGCCGAGCAGGTCATGGACGGCGGCGGGGCCTGCGGCTTCTCCTATATGCCGGACAGGCCCGATGACCAACGGCAGAAGAACCTTGGCCGACTTCAGAAACTGACCGAAGGAAAGCCCCAGGCCCAGTTTTTGGCGCCCATGGACGTCACCAGCGATGAGCAGATCGCCGAGGTGATGACCCGGTGCAGCCAAGAATTTGGGAAGATGGACTTCCTGCTCCATTCAATCGCCTTTGCCCCTCCCGAGGACCTCCGAGGCGACACCATCGCCACCAGCCGAGCCGGCTTCAAAATGGCGATGGAAATCAGCGCGTATAGCCTGTTGGCGTTGGCCCGCGCCGCCCAGGACGTCCTCGCCGACGGCGCAAGCATTCTCACGCTCACCTATTACGGCGGTGAAAAGTGCGTGCCTGGCTACAACATCATGGGCGTTTGCAAAGCCGCCTTGGACTCGATCGTAAAGTACCTGGCGTTTGATTTGGGCCCCCGCGGCATTCGCGTCAACGCCCTCAGCGCCGGCCCGCTGCAGACGATTTCGGGACGGGGGGCCGGGGTGGACGCCATGCTGCGACTCTACGAGGCGATGGCGCCGCTGGGCCGAAACATCTCCCATGCCGAGGCGGGACGGTGCGGCGCGTTCCTGCTCAGCGATATGTCGTCCGGCATTTCCGGCGACATTCTGCACGTAGACGCCGGTTACCACGCAATGGGTTCGCCCGGCCGCATGCTCGACAAGTTCAAGGGCCTGATAGCGGAATAGCGCTTCGCAGCGTTGATCAACCGCCGCCGGGCGCATCACACCCGCGGCATCCCATTGCCCGCGGCGCCTGTGCGGCAAACCACCTCCCTGCTGGCGCGGCGGCGACGCGATTTGCCGCGATCGGTCTTTGCCGATCCGGGTCGAGGCTGGTAGATTCCGCAAACCTTGACGGGTCTGAAGCCCTCGCTATCGTGAGTCGTAGACTCATACAGGGCCCGTCCCTACCTCCCAGAACCCGGACCAGACAACCCCCGTGGGAGCAGGCGGCCGGATGGAATCGGCCTGTTGATTGCTCGCTCGTGCACCATGCACGAGAAGGCCGCCGCCTGCAGGCGACTGCCAGCGCGGCGCAGGACAAGGAATGGTCCTCAGCGCGCAAGGAAAGAGCATGGAAGCTCAAGGCAGGTTGGCCCGGCGATTTACGAGCCTGTTGGTTCTCTTCGCAGTCGTTCCGGTCGCGGCGTCTGACGGCGCGGCCGCCGGTTACCGCACGACGAACTTCGTTATTGATGCCCGCTCGCCGCAGCTTGCCAAGGAAATCGGCGATTTGGCGGAACACTACCGCCGATCGCTAGCGCTGGAGTGGCTGGGCCAAGAGCTGCCGCCCTGGTCGCGGCCATGCCCCGTCAAAGCGATTGTGGGGCCAGGCTTGGGCGCCGGCGGCGCGACGAGCTTTGTATTCGATCGCGGCGAAGTGTTCGGCTGGCGCATGAACATTCAAGGCTCGCGGCAACGCGTCCTCGACTCGGTGCTGCCGCACGAAATAACGCACACCATTTTCGCCTCGCACTTCCGCCAACCGGTGCCGCGCTGGGCGGACGAAGGCGCGTGCACGACGGTCGAACACCAAAGCGAAATCGCCAAGCAGGAAGGACTGCTGATCAACTTCCTCAAGACGCAGCGGGGGATTCCGTTCAGCGACATGATGTACATGAAGGAATACCCGCAAGACGTGCTTCCGCTGTACGCCCAAGGCCACTCGTTGGCCCGCTACCTGATCGACCAGCGGGGCAAGCGGGCGTTCCTCAGCTTCCTATCCGACGGCATGCGCGACAACGACTGGCCCCGGGCCGTCCGCGAGCACTATCGATATGAGAACCTGCTCTCCTTGCAGGAATCCTGGCTGGGCTGGGTGAAGGCCGGCCGCCCGCCGCTGCCAGGCGCCGACAACGTTCTGCTGGCGGCGAACCAGCCGCCCGCCTCTCCGGTCGCGCCTGCGTCGAGCGGCGTGGCGACTGCCGCCATGGGAAGCCTCGCCGGTTCGCCGCAGCGCGCGGCGGTTCAAACGGTCGGCGCGACGGCGGCTGGCGCCACGGCAGCCGCGCAGCCTGCCATGGCTGAGCAATCGCCGGCGTCGCGGAGCGTTTATGGCGAGAAGACCAACTGGCAACCGGCCAGGCGAAATCCGTCCGCCCCGACGGCGGCAAGTGCGCCGTCGGCCCCTCGAGCTGCGGCGTACGACGCCGCGCGGCCGACCGGAACCCTTTGGCGGTGAGCGCCCGCTGATGGGGCTTTCCGCTCGTTGGCTTCGGCGGTGCGGGATTCGACTCCAGGTGCGGCGCCTCGCTTCGCGTCGCGTCCCAAACTATGGTGCGGCGCTTTAGGCCCCGAAAAAATACCGCGTGACGTGGTAGAACACCGGCGCGGCGAAGCAGATTGAGTCGATGCGGCTCAGCACGCCGCCGTGGCCTTCGACGAAGTTGCCGCTGGTCAGCTCGCCGCGGTCGCGCTTGATGGCGGACATCGTCATGGATCCGCACGCGGCCATCACGGCGATAAGCAGGGACATCGCGACCGTTTGCCACCAGTTGGGAAATGGGGCCGCCCAGTTGAGCATCCAACCCAGCGCCGCGGCGGAGGCCGACCCCGCCAACACGCCTTCCCACGACATGACCGGATTGATCTTCTCGGCGATGATGTGCCGGTTGTAGATGCCGCTCCAGGCCCATTGCAGCAGGTCGGACGACAGGACGATCGTGATAAAGAAAAACAGCATATTGGCCGGGTCGCGCCGCTCAGGCTGTTCGGCGGTGCGCAGGTAGAGTAGGGCCGGTGCGTAACTGAAGCAGTAGACGCAAATCAGCAGGCCGCACTGCACCTTGGCGATTCGCTCGAGGAACCGGTCGTAGTCGCCGTACACGGCAGCCCGCGCGGCGATGAACAGAAACGCAAACACGGGAATCAGGATGCTGTACAGTCCGTAGTTGTTGAAATACACCAGGACGAACTGCATCGGCGTGAAGAAGAAGAACACCCAGAACAGGGCGCGATGATCGCCGATCCGCGTGGGCGTGAGGGTCACGAATTCGCGCAGCGCCCAAAAGGAAATCATCGCAAACAGCAGCACCGTCAGCCCGGGCCACAAGAACGCCAGCACGATCACGACGGTGAAGAACCACCACGCCTGCACGCGGGCGTTAAAGGAATCGACCGCGCGGCGGTCGATTGCCGGCGACTCGCGGCGCCGCAACCACTGCCCTCCGACGGTCGCCGCCGCCAGGACGACGAGCACGACGCCGACGAATAAACTGGGAACCATCGTCAGCACTCCTTCAGGCGGAGCACCGCGTCGCGGGCCCGGGCGAGGAAGTCGGTCTTCGGCTCATTCGACTCCAGCCAGATCGGCGGCCCGAAGGTGACCGACGAGAGCAACGGCACGGGCAGATACTCGCCGCGCGGAAGGATGCGGTTCATGTTATTGATGTACACCGGAACGAGCTCGAGGTCCGGCCGTTTCTTGGCGAGATAATACAGCCCGCTTTTGAATTCGCCGGTGACGTCGCCGGCCGAGCGGCCGCCTTCAGGGAACATGATGACCGAGTGGGTGCGGCCGATCTCTCGCAGCATCAGGTCCACCGGGCTTTGGTGCACCTTGATCTCCATGCGGTCGATCAGAATCGCATTGAACGTCTTCGCCAGGTGGCGACGGAGCCAGCCGCGGCTCCAATAGTCCTTGGCGGCCACGGGGCGCGTCAGGCGCCGCACCGGCGTGGGCAGGGCCGACCATACCAGGATCACGTCCAAGTGGCTGGTGTGGTTGGCGAAGTACACCCGCTGGCAGGTGTCAGGTTGCGACTCCACCCAGCGCACGCTGGCGCCGCTAATCACCCGCGCAATCAGCGTTAACAGCGTCTCGGTCAGCATCGGCACCGCCAGCAGTTCTCCATGCGGCCGCCGAAGCTTGGCAAATATGGAGGGCGTTAGTCGCGTTTTGGCAGTCGCTGGGTTTTATCCTAGCTCGCCAGGGGGCCAAGCGGAACCGTGACGGTCGTCGCGGAGGTCGGCTCGCCGGCTTCACAACTTCAAGCCGTCGCCCCGACCGCCGGCGCATCGCCGCCGCGGCATTCGGCGACCATTGAAGCCATAGGGAATTCGTGCTTGCGGGCGCCATTCTTGGAGCGGTGGATTCGCTCAATGAGCTGCTCATAGCCGCTGACCATGGCCGCCAGCGACCAGCTCTCGACGACGCGCCGCCGGCCTTCGGCTCCCATCCGCCGCCGCGCGGCCGGATCGGATAGCAGCTCCAAGGTCGCGGCGACAAACGCGGCGAGATCGCCCGCCGGAAAGAGCCGCCCCGTGTGGCCGTCGATGACGGTTTCGCGGACCGATCCCACGTCCGACGCCACGACGGGCACGCCGCTCGCCAGGGCTTCGAGTATCGACACGGGCGCCGCTTCGTTGTGCGAAGTGAGGGCCACCACGTCGCAGGCGGCCAGTAGCCGCGGCACGTCGCTCCGTGAACCGAGAAAACGAACCGCCTTGGCAATGGAGTGCTGCTGGGCAAGCAGTTCCAGTTCCCGCCGGCGGGGGCCGTCGCCGACGACTAAGAACACCGTTTGCGGCAGTTTTCGCAAGACTTGTGCAGCGCCGGTGAGGAACAGCTCGTGGTTCTTTTCGGGGCGCAACGCGGCCAGAATACCGACGACCGGCGCGTCGGGGGCGATGCCCAGTTCACGCCGGACGGGCTGGGCGTCGTGCGGCTGAAACCGCTGGCAATCCACCCCGTTGTAGATGGTAAAGACCTTCTCCGGCGGAAAACGTTCGTTTTCCACCAGGTGGCGCGCGTGGGCCTCGGCGACGCCGATGAACGCGTCGGTCCAGGGCGTGAGAAGGCGGTTTAGCCGCCCCACGCCGTCGGGCCAGCCGGTGCTGTGCAGCGCTGAAGCCACGACCGGTACGCCGGCTAGCCGGGCGGCGATGCGTCCCCAGAACATTTTGTCGCCGGCGCCGACGGTGATTACCGCGTCGGCCGGCGGCGAACGGAGAATCCGCCACAGCCGCGGCAGCACGTGAAGATCGAACTTGCAACGGAGCAAGCCAAAGTGGACGGGCACTTCCGCCGCCAGCTCCTCGCCCAGGGGACCGCGCTGTTTCAGGCAGACCACTTCCGGCGAGAAGCGGCGGCGATCCATCGTTCGCACCAGGTTAGCCAGCAGCGTTTCGGCGCCGCCGACTGGCATGCTGGTGATGACAAACAACACTCGGCGGGGCCGCATTTCGGAAAGTTCGTTCATGGCTGCGCTCCAGCACCGCACGCGGGTCGTCGTTCAACCGCCGGCCGGCAGCCGGCGACGGCGAAACACCGGCGCCAGGCGATCAAGGTACTGAATCGCCAAGTTCTTCATTTGTGATCGTTCGTGAGCGTTCAGTATGCAATTGGTCGCCGCGCACAAGGCAACGACCAGGCAGCAGACGACCGAGGCCGCGCTCAGCCCGCCGCCCAGCGCCAGCGGCGCTAGGGCGATCATCCACGTGCCGCGGTCGACTTGCATGCCGTGCAGGCGGTTCAAGTACATCACGCTCGCCAGGCACGCCGCCGCAGCGAGCGTCGAGGAGACGACGCAGCCGTACAAGCCGAACGCCGGCAGCAGCATGAGATTGAACGCCAGGTTAACCGCCAAACCGAACAGCAGGGGCGCCGTCTGCAGCCAGGTCTTCTCGGCGCACCATAGATAGTTCTGGCCCACCAAATAAAGGCTGTAGAACACGCAGGCGGCGAGCGACCAGGGCAGCACTTGCAAGCCGGGATCGTATCGCCCCTCCAGCACGACATGAAACAGCAGCGGCCCCGCAGCCAGTACGCAACAGCCGAATGCCAGCATGCCGATGGCCGTGAGCTTCACCGCCAGATTGAGCCGTGCGGCCACCTCGCGGCGCCGGCCGGTTTCCCAGTCATGGCTTAAGTGGGGCATCACAAGGCCGCTGAGCATTTCGGCCACCGACGCGAGCAAGAGCGGAATAATGCGACTGCTGTGGTAATGGCCGATCTGATCCATCGCCTCCTGCGGCGTCATTCCGGCGCAGTGGACGAGCATGTAACGATCGACGATGGCGAACAGGTGGGTCAGCAGGTTGGTCGCCCATACGAAGAAAGCGAATCGCAGCAGTTTCCCCCAGAACTCCTGGTGCGGCAGCCGGTCCGCCGGCTGCTCGATGGCGCGAAACGCCGGCCACGCCCATGCCAGCCCTCCCACCGCGGCGACGAGCGACGCGATGGAAAACCCATAGACGATGCTCATCATTTCCGGCCGCCGCCACATCAGGCCGAGCGACAGCGCGGCGAACAACAGGCTTTGCGCAAAATTCATGGCGGACACAATGCGGTAGGTCCGCAGCGCCGTGAGGACAGTCGTTAGCGTGTGATAGAAAATGATCGTCGCCAGGCACATCCCCAGGCCGCGCATGGCGTCGGCGTAAGTCTCGCTTCCGAAGATCAGCCGCGACAGCGGTTGAGCCGCCAGTTCGATGAGCGCGACGGCCGCCGCGGCGCAGACGACGGTCCATGCCGCCGCGCGGCGTAAGAAGGTGCGCAGATGCCCCCGCTGGCGGTAATGCTCGGCGTAGCGGCCAAACGACCCCGGCACGCCCAAGACCGCCAGCGGCGCCGCCAGCATGAGAAAGCTGTACGCTAGCTCCCACTGGCCGAGCTCGTCGGGCGTCATCCAGCGGCAAAAGAGCACGCCGCGGCCAAAGCCGATCGTCCGCTGAACGACGGTAACAACCAGCAAGATCGCTACGCTTGCGGCGAGGGTGTCCGCCCGTAAACGCCCGCTAGCTCCCTGGGGCTGCGCTATCACCGATGCTTCCGACACGGCTGCTCTCGACAAAGGGACCTGGCGTCACTGCAAACGCGGGACACAGTGGGACTCTGAGCGATAATCGCCCGGCTTGAACCGCGCGATGCGACGATACTTGCGGGGGTCCGCCGTGACGGTGTTGCAAAACCGCGCCCAGCTTGGATCACCGTGGATGCGGTGGATGTGAAACGGATCGTCGCCCGGCAGGTTGTAACCGCCGTAGGCCGAGCACACGCCCCACAGGCCCGCGCGAAAGGCGATGCGAAAGGCCTCGGCGGAAAGGTTATGCTGCATTCCGAACGGAAACGCGAAGTAGCGCACGCGGCGTCCGGTCAGTTGCTCTAAGTCCTGCATCGAGCCGACGATTTCGTTGTGTAGTACGGCCTCGTCGTCGATCGACGCGATGTCGGGATGATTCCTCGTGTGCGCGCCCAGCTCCACGCCGGCGGCGGCCAGTTGCCGGATTTGCTCGGGCGTGTTCGGGTCTAGCGGGCAGCCGCGGGCGATGTCGTGGGCGAACGGCCGACCTTCGAGCACGTGGCTGGTGGCGACGAAGTAGGTGAACGGCACGCCCTGGTCGAGCAGCCAAGGGATCGCCCGGCGGCAGTTGTCCGCGTAGCCGTCGTCGAAGGTGATGCAGGCCGCGGGGTGACGACTCGTCGCCGAGCCCATTCGCTGCTGCGCTTCCACGAGGGAAATGATCTCAAATCGTTCGCGGAGCCAAACGATCTGAGCCTGGAACCGATCGTTCGAAATCGTCCAGTCGTTGGGACAACTATCGGCGACGCGGTGATAGAACAAAACGACGATCGGGGACAAGAGCCAGAACGGAAGAGACATGCAGGTCGATAACTGGAACGGCCAAACGCTTTTCAGGCAGTTCCTCAACCTGGGTCACCGGGTTCCTCCCGCCGATGGGGCGGGGGCGCGCCGACGTCGCGGAAACCG
>QEVI01000115.1 GCA_003576855.1 Planctomycetota bacterium | reverse complement strand
GACCTTCTCGACAAAGGAGGTCTGCTCGATGAGCCGCGCGGCGGGTTCGGCGTCGCCGGCGACGCCGATGCGGAGCACGACCTGTTGGCGCACGCGGCGCATGACTTCGGTGACGTCGTCGTTCACCAGCAGTTCGCCGCGTTCGATGATGCCGATCTTGTTGCAGATGTCAGCCAGCTCGGGCAGGATGTGGCTGGAGACCATGATGGTCTTGCCCAGCTTGCGGAGCTCCTTGAGCAGCGTGCGGATTTCAATGCGGGCGCGGGGATCGAGGCCGCTGGCCGGCTCGTCGAGCAGCAGCACCTGGGGGTCATGGAGCAGGACCCGCGCTAGGCCCAGACGCTGCGTCATGCCGCGGCTGAGGCTGGTGACCAGGGCCTCGCGTTTGTAGCCGAGGTCCACCAGGTCGAGCACGTCGTCGCAGACTTTGCGCCGCTTGTCGCCCTTGATGCGGTAGGCGGCGGCGAAGAACTCCAGGTACTCGATCACCTTCATGTTGTCGTACACGCCGAAGAAATCGGGCATGTAGCCGATGATGCGGCGAATCTCCTTGGGCTTGGAGTAAATCGAGTACCCGCCGACGTACGCCTCGCCCCAAGTGGGATTAAGCAGCGTGGCGAGGATGCGCATGGTGGTCGTCTTGCCGGCGCCATTGGGTCCGATGAAGCCGAACACGTCGCCGCGATCGAGCTTCAGGTCGATCTTGTGAATGGCGTACAACTCGCCGTACTTCTTGGTGAGGTCGCGGGCTTCGATCATAAGCAGCGGCTACGGTCGTGGACGAGCGGGCAGCGCCGGACCGTAAGCGGCCGCGCCTTCGTCGAGCGGTATGATGAAACGGCAATAGACCCAGCGCCGATCGCGGTTGCTCGCCAGCGGCTCGTCGCCCGTGCTCCACGCCGACCCGGCCTCATCGGGCGCCCGGGCCAGGAGAATCGCCTGGTCGCCCCGCAGCGCTCGACTGAGATCCACAAACGACTGGTACCGGTGCAACGCTTGGGCGTAGCCGCGGCCTCCGACGGCCTCGTAGAACAACATCGCCTGGACGATCTGCGGTACGTCGACCGACAGCGGATGGAGCCGAGGCGCCGCGTCGCCGCGCGGACGATCTCCGGCGGCGAGCTCGGTGCGGACGGTGCGCGGCTGCAGGCTGTCGTCGATCGACGCCGTCGCGCCGTCGGCCAGCGGCGGCAGCTTGTAGGCCCAGTTGGCGTGCATCAGCACGCAGTCCCGCAGGTCGAGGCCGGTGCGGTTGGTGATATGACCGGCGAGCAAGCGATCGGGCGTTTCCCGAAGTTCGGCTTCCAGGGGCGGCTCGATCGTCGCGGCCCAGCGGCCGGTGATCGTTCGCGTCGACCACGGGGACAGCGGCATGCCGGCCATGGCGTCGAGCTGCGGCGTGAATGCGTAGCCGCGGTCGAACATGGCGAGTTGCCCGCGGCGGCCTTGCATGCCGTCGAGGCCGAAGCCCGTCGATCCGATCCAGCCGACGAGCGTCTCCGGCGAGCCGAGCGGATGCGCGCCGAAGCGGGGCGCGAGCCGCAAATCGCGGCGGGTCGCCGCCGGATTGAAGAAGTGGGTCCACACGGTTCCGCGGACGGCGCCGGCGCCGACGTCGATATCGACGACTTCCACCTGGTTGACGCGGAGCTCGACGCCCTTGGCGCGATAGGCGGCCCAGTACGCCGCGGCGGAAATCGCCGCCGCCGCCACCGGAAAGGTGACCCACGTAAGCTGCATCCGCCCCAGCGCCCGCTTGACGAGGAAGAAATCGCCCGGGCCGATCAACGCCACGTACGCCACGACGGCCAAAGCCACCCAGCTAAACGGAATCGTGTGGATGCCCATCAGCGATGAATCGAGCGCCCGCCGCAGCCGGTCCATCAGGTCGTCGTGCTGGCCGTAGGCGGCGGTTCGATCCTCGGCGGCGGGCGACGGCGCCGGCCACTGCAGCGCCTGCCGCAGGAGGTTGGTTCGACCCGACCAATCAGCCAGCGGGGGCGCATCGGGATCCACCGCCGCGAACGTGATTTCCCCTAACCCCACGGTGCTTCGCACCACCAAGGGCAAATCGCTGGGGTTGGGGCCGCCATGCGCCAAGATGCGGCCTTGCACCTCGACCAGCCGCGGCACGGGCAACTGGAACTGCTCGCCGCTGACAATGGCCGACGCGGGGCCGCCAGCCGCGCCGATGTCGGCCGTCGCCGTCCCCACGTACGTTTCAATCGGCTGTGCTTCGCGCAGCGGTACAATGGCGTCGAACTGGCCAGGAAGCAGCGGCGCCAGGGGCGACCCGGCCTCCAGCAAGCGCGGCTCCCGCGAGCCGGCGAAGATGACCAGCCGGCCGCCCAATTCGACCCACCGCTTCAACGCGGCGATGCGGGAGTCGTTGGCCGACAACCCATCGAAGGCCGCTGGCTGCGCGGTGCTCAGCACGACCAGCTCGACGCCTTCGTACCCGTACCACTCGCTCGGCAGGTCCGCGGCCGACCGAGCCCGCACGGCCCGCGTCGCCAGCGCATCGACAGCCGACGACTCGCCCTCGACAAGCTCGCCGAGGCCGCGACTGGCGCCCACGGTCACGATCAACCGGTTCGTGGCCGGCAGGCCGCTGGCAAAGTCGGCGTCGGCGCCGGGAAAGTACGTCCGTGACGCCAGTTCCTGGCCGCGGGCGTCCCGCAGGCGGACAGTCAGCGGCGCCCCGTCTTGTCCGGGCCGAATGAACAGCCGCGCGTGATGCGGCTCCTGGGGGGCATTGCCTGCGGGCCGCTCGAACTTCGTCGTCACGGCGACCGGCGTTCCTTCGGCGTCCGTGGCGATGACCTCGACGACGCCGGCCGCCGCACCGACGTTGCGGAGTTCGACTTCCAACGGCGTCCAACACCCCAGCTTGTAGGCCCCCTCGAAACCGATGCGAAGCGGGCCGATTTCGGCCCGCGCCGAGCTTTGCGCCGCCAGCCGGGCCGTCGGCCAGGCCAGCGCCGCGGCGCAACAGCCAAGCGCCAGCGTGCGGCTGAGCCGGCGACTCGGCGGCGAAAATGGTCGGGCCGTCACGGCTTCTCCGCGTCGTCGCAGGTGCAGATCAGGTGGCCGCAACCTGGGCAGCCGTCGCCGTACTTCTCGCGGACCGCCGCGGCAAGATCGACGCCGGCCACGTTCGCAATCGTGGCGAGCCACGCCAGCACATCGGCGAACTCGGCCGATTGCTCGGCCAGCGTTCCTTCGCGAAGCGCCGCAGCCAGCTCGCCCACCTCCTCCATAAGCCACATGAACGTGCCGTCGATCCCGCGGGCCATGTCCTTCTCGTGGTACATCCGGCGGATCAACTGCTGGAACTCGCTGAGCGAGATATCGACGGGCATGGCGGCTGCGCCTGGGGCGGCTATCGGAAAACCTCCATTGTACCCAGCGAGCCGCAAAGGGCAGGGGGGCGCCCGGCGCAGATCGGCTGTAATGGACCGCTTAACCCTACGAAGCTCGAGCACAAGTGCTTGGATGAGCACGCCCAGGATTCTAGAACCGTCCGGCGCTATTCTTGCGCTGCTGTGCGCGACGGGATTAGCCTTGTCCCGCAAGCCAGCTTATATCTGGCTCCCTTCTCCCTGAGGGAGAAGGGCTGGGGATGAGGGTTTTGCATCCGGTTTGAGTATGCTTCAGCTTCGCCCCTCGCCCCCGGCCCCTCTCCCCGGAGTACCGGGGTAGGGGATTGGATATCGCATCGTGGCGCCCATGGCCGCGCCGTTCACTCCTTCGCCGCTTCAGCAAAGCGGAAGGGTTCGCCGCCCGTCAGGTCGCCGCTTTCGATCGTCGGACACCAGTGCTTCTCGACGTGCTCGACGACCAGTTCCGTGCCGGCGAAGTGGCTGACCCGCGGGGCCATCTCGTGGTTGTACATCGTGTCGGTAAGATCCCGGACCAGCACGACGTTTTTCTGCATTTTCACGAGTTGTCGGATGCCGAAGGGCCGGCCGAGGACGCACATGTTCAGGTGGACGCCGCAGATCATCACGTTGTCGATGCCGCGGTCCGCCAGCAGGTTGTACAGTTCCTGGCCGTTATCGGTGATGGCGTCGCGGCCGTCGTCGATGTCGATCGACGCGATCTGGCGAGTCCAGGGGGCGGCGATCGTACACTTCTCGGCGCAGTCGCAGCCCATGTCGCTGTCGTCAATCGGCATTGGCGGCTCGCGGGGCTCGTCGGGATAATCCCAGGCTGTGCCCCAGCGCTCGTCGGCGGCAAGTTCCACGGGCGGCTTTGCGAACGGCGCATCGAGGGCGCGCTGCCTCGCCGGCGCGCCGCGGTAGAAGTCGACGCACGTGCTGGGACAGTGGATTACCAGCACGCCGCGGCGCCGAGCCTCGCCAGCGAAGCGGTTCACCGCACCGGCAAGTTCGACCACGCGCCGCCCAGCGCCCCGGCACCAGTGGTCGTCCCACATATCGACGACGACCAGTGCCGTGCGTTTCGCATCCCAGGTCGCGGCGCGTTCCACGACTTCGTATTCGCCGGCGGCGCCGGCCAGCGGTCGGCGGCCGCGGGTGCGTAGCTCCAGCGCGTCCGGCTCCCCAGCGACCGCGCCTGTGGGCACGCCAGCGGCCAAGAGCAGCAGGGCGAGAGTGCGATACCGGCCATGGAAACGAGACATCGGCTTGCTCCGGCGAGAAGGATATCGGCCGCGGATACGCACGGCCAGCGCATGCGACCAGCTTAACGCCTACGAGCATACGGTGCAGCCGTCGCTGCGCCCGACGTACCTATGGAAAGCCCTGGGGCGAGCGATAGACTTGGAGCAGCCGGCGGCCGTGCCGAGCCGCCCCAAGGCGCGATGACCGGCGCCAGATCCATTCGAGGAGCGATTGTGTCGGAGTTCGTAACCATTGCCAAAGTGGGCGACATTCCCGAAGGGACGGGAAACACCTTTCACGTCGGCGAGCGGCTGGTGGCTGTGTTCAACCGGGGCGGCGAGTACTTCGCCATCGACGACCTCTGCCCCCACATGGGGGCCTCGCTCGGGGCCGGATGCATGGACGAGCAGGGCGTCGTCACCTGCCCCTGGCACGCCTGGCACTTCTCCGTCGCCGACGGCACATGGTGCGACAATCCGCGCATCAAGATCGACTCGTTTGAGGTCCGCGTCGAAGGGGATGAAATCCAGGTCCGCGCGACGCCCCGCGGCAAACCCTGAACGCCGCCGGCGCGCCTGCCATGCGGCGCCGCGTGAACGAGCCGGCGCCGCCAGCCGTTCACTCGGCGTCGGGAGGCAGCCACTCCATGCTCAACGTCTGGGCGATCTTCTGGAAGGTTTCCTGGCCGCCGACGACGATCTTCAGATTCATGCGCTGCTCGAGCCGCGACGATTCCATCCGCCCGTCGGTGCGATTGAACAGCAGTTCCCCATCGGAGTGCTGATCGGCGACGTCGATCGCCACGGGCCCCCCCTCGAACCGCACGGCGATCTTCGGTTGGAACACCTCCATGATCTTGCCGTCCACCTCGCGGCTCCCCTGGTACGTGTACGAGACTTCGGCGATCTGCTTGCCGATGGCAGCGACGTTGGTTTCGGTGGTGCGGACGAACTGGTCTCCCTCGCTGAGCGTTTCGGGAATCACGAATGCGGCCTTGGCCACCAGCGACTTGAACCCTTCCTCGCCCGCCAGTTCGCCCAGTTGGGCGGCGCCGGGCTGGTTCTTCAGGGCCTCGACGAAGGCCTCGGGGACTTCCACGCGCGTGATTTCGCCGCGCGGCGGCATCGTCACGGTGAACGAGCTGGCGGTAATCGCCTTGAGCAGCGGCACGAGCATCGCCGCCGGGCCCTCAGGGTTATCGAGCGACTGGGAGTCGATCTCCGCCTGCTGGCCGTCGCCGGTCGAGAACTTTTGCCGCATGCGGTCGATGCGTTGCTCGAGAACCGCCGAGCCGTCGGGCTTCACCTCCTGCACCTTCCACGACATGTCGATCGTGACCGTCATGTTCGCCTTGGCGTCGCCGCCGGCGCCGGTGCGGTCGATCTCCGTCTGCTGCGTGATGCGGTAGCGGTTGGCAAGCCCTGGTTCGAACTTCCACTGCGGCGGCTCGGCGGCGCCAGCCACGGGCGGCGACCCGCAGGCAGCCAGCAGCAGGATCGCGCAGCAGCGGACGGTGGAGTTCGACATCGGCATGGTTTCCCTGGGGTAAGCGGAGGCGCCGGCTTCGCCGCGGCTATGGCGATCCCGCGGCGCATGCGGCCGGCGTAAAACGATCAATCATACCACGAAAGCGCCGCCCGGTTCGACGACCACCGGCTCGGCCGCCGCGCTGCGCTTCACGGCCTGGGCCCACTTCGTCGCATCCTGGGCGATCGGCGGCCACGTGTTGTAATGACACGGCGCCACGCGCCGGGGGGCCAGCAGTTTCACCGCTTCGATCGCATCGTCCGGACCCATCGTGTACCGGTCGCCGATCGGCAGCACCGCCAAATCCAGCCCGCCGACGCCAATCAGCTTCATGTCCAAGAACAACGCCGTGTCCCCGGCGAAATAGAGCCGCTTGCCGGCGAGCTCCAGCACGTAGCCTCCGGCGACTCCGCCATAGGATCCGTCGGGCATGCTGGAGCTGTGGTGGGCGATCGTGAACTTTACGCGGCCAAATGGCAGTTGGATCGCCCCGCCGGGATTCATCGCCTCGACGGCGCCCTCGCGCACGCCTTGGCGGGAAATCCACTGGCCCACTTCGAAATTGGCGACGACCGTGGCGCCGGTTCGCTTGGCAATCGCCGCCGCATCGCTTACGTGGTCGAAGTGCCCGTGCGTGAGCAGGATGAAGTCCGCTTCGACGGCGCGAGCCTTGACCGGCGCGGTCGGGGAATCGTCCAAAAAGGGATCGATCAGCAGGCGCCGCCCTTCCGCTTCGAGCGCAAAACAGGCATGACCCAGCCAGGTGATCTTGACCGACATCGTTACCGTCCTCCGCGCGAGGTCGCAGCCCAAGGAAACGCTGTCTGAACTTGTACCTTGGCAGGTACAATGGAGGCAAGCGGCCAGCAGTGCTACGGTTTCCTCGCGCAATAGCCCCAACCTGGCTAGGTTGGGGCTATTCGGGGCTGCTCCAACTGCGTGGGGGCCCAAGACGTAGCAAGACCGTTGCCGCCGGCCGACTGCTTTCCGCCATGCCGATCGTTCCCTTGCCTACGCTGTGCACGGTCCTCTTGCTGCTGGGCGCCGCCGCGCGGGCCGTGCGGGCCGCCGAGTACCCGCCGCCGCGCGAGGTGGACGTGCGCCGCGCCGCCGCCGCGGGGTTGCGATTGCTCGAGGGCCGGCGCCTCCGGTTGTTCACCGACCTGCCCAGCTCGCCCGCCGTTGATGAACTGCCGGCCGTCTTCGATGCGGCCGTTCCGCAGTGGGCCGCGTATTTCGGTGTTCCCGATGCCGCGCCGCGTCGATTCCTCGGTTTCCTCGTCGGCGATCGGCAGCGGCTGGCGTCGCTGGAGTTGCTGCCCGCGGACAATCCCGGCTTCATCAACGGCTACGCCAAGGGCTACGAACTTTGGCTGGCCGATCAGCCGAGCGACTATTACCGCCGCCACCTATTGCTTCACGAGGGGACGCACGCCTTCATGCAGACGCAGCTCGGCGGCTGCGGCGACCCCTGGTATATGGAGGGGATGGCGGAGTTGCTTGGCACGCACACCTGGCGCGACGGCCGCCTGCAACTGGGCGTCTTCCCGGCCAATCGCGACGACTTCCCCATGTGGGGCCGCGTGAAGCTCATTCGCGAGGCGCTGGCGGCCAAGCACGCGTGGCGGTTGGAACGGGTGCTGGCGGTCGACAACTCCCGCGCCCTCTCGACCGATCAATATGCGTGGACATGGGCCCTGGCCGCGCTGCTGGATGGACGGCCGCAGTACCGGCAGCGGTTCCGCCAGCTCAAGCAATACGCGGCCGACCCGGCGTTCAGCGACCGTTTTCGCCAGCTCTTCGCCGATGATTGGGACGACCTGGCTCTGGATTGGCAAGCGTACATCGCCGAACTGGATTACGGCGCCGATCTTCGTCGCACCGCAATCATGCACCGGCAGCCTGCGCCGCTCGGTCCCTCCCGGGAGTCCGCTAGCATCGCCGCCGATCGCGGCTGGCAAGCGACGCCCTGGCTGCTGCAAGCGGGGAAATCGTACCGCCTCGCCGCGAGCGGCCGCTACGCGATTGCCCACGACGGCGAGCCGTGGCCCTGCGAACCCGGCGGCGTGACGATCCAGTACCACAACGGCCGGCCCCTCGGCGTGCTGCTGGGGGCGCTGCGCGCGATTGACGGTCGATCCGCCGCCTTCGCCACGCCGACGACGATTGGCCTGGGCGCCACGATCACGCCGCAGCAAGACTCGGTGCTATACGTCCGCGTCAACGATTCCGCCGCTAAACTCGGCGACAACTCTGGCGAGCTCACGGTGACGATCGAACCCGCCCGCGGAGAGTCGGTCCCCGGTCGATGACCGCGGCTTTATGAACGAGAACGGCCGGCGTTCGCTCTTGCGTACCGCGTCGTCCTACCAATACACGTACCGCTGGAAGAGCTCGCGCTCCTTGGGCGCCAGGGCCTGCACGTCGGGCACGAGAAAGCGATTGTCGTCCAGGTCGAGCAGCATCTTGCCCCGCTCGCCGAAGTCCTGCACCTGGCTCTGGCTCCACCGCATGGTGAATCGCTTGGGACCGTACGCGGTATGGACCTCGCAGTGGAGGTGCCCCAGCTCCAAGCGAATCGACTCGATGCGGTCGATCGTTTGCAGGAAGTAGCGCCGGTCAAGGGCATGCCGCACCAGCATCTGGGCTTCGACGGGCCACGCCGGCAGGTTTCGCAGGATGCCCACCTCGTGCTGCTCGCCCTCGCGGGTCCACACTCGCAGGCTGATGTAGTCCTGCGGATTGGTCGCCGGAAACAGATTAACGGCGAACACGCCGCGGTACACCTCGTCGTTGGAGAGCACGACCGTCACCGTGCTGCGGGCGCCGGGGCAAATCTCGGCATCGCCGGGCCGCAGCCAGCGAGGCTGAAACGACGCCCCCTCCCGGTCGGCGGCAGTCGAGGTCGCCGCCTGGGCAGCGGCCGCTTCGCCCGCCTGCTTCAACACCGCATCGACCGACGCGCTGGGCGAGACCTGCGATTGCAGCCGCACGAGCTTCGCGTACTGCCCGTCCTGGGCCAGCAATTGGGCGTGGCTCCCTTGTTCGAGCAGGCGGCCGCGCTCGAACACCAAAATGCGGTGCGCGTCGCGAAGCGTGGAAAGCCGATGCGCGATGGCAATAGTCGTCCGCCCTCGGGTCAGCGCCTTGAGCGCCTGTTGGATGGCCTGCTCGCTCTCGGCGTCGACGCTACTGGTCGCCTCGTCGAGCACCAGAATCGGCGGATCGTAGAGGATCGCCCGGGCGATCGACAGGCGTTGCCGCTCGCCGCCGGAGAGGCCCGCCCCGCGCTCGCCCAGCCAGGTGTCGTATCCCAGCGGCGCGTTGAGAATGAACTCGTGCGACTGGGCCGCCTTGGCGGCGGCGATCGCCTGCTCCGGCGTGCTTTCGGGCAATCCGTACACGAGGTTGTCCCAGATCGTGCCGCGGAACATGAACGGCTCTTGCAGCACCACGCCGATGTGCCGCCGCAGTTGGTGGGCGGCCAGTTGCCGCACGTCCACGCCGTCCACCCGCACCTGCCCCTCGTTGACGTCGTAGAACCGGCAGAGGAGGTTCACCAGCGTCGTCTTGCCGCTGCCGCTCTTGCCGACGATGCCGATGGTCTCCCCTGGCTTGATGTCGAAACTGACCTCCCGCAGCACCGGCTGATGGCGCTCATAGCCGAACGTTACGTTGTCGAACTGGATGGCGCCCTTCAGCTCCGGCAGGTCGAGCGGCCGCGCCGGGTCGTTCGACTCGACGGGGGTGTCGAGCAGTTCAAACACCCGCTGGCAGCCGGTGAGGAAGTTCGTCAGCCACGTGGTGAACTGCGAGAGCGTCGCCAGCGGCGTGTAGAACATCGCCAGGTAGGCCAGAAACGCCATCAGCGACCCCAGCGACATCCGCCCGGCGAGCACGTCGCGGCCGCCGACGTACCACACGATGAGCCCGCCCAGACTGAAGATGAGCTGCATCGTGGCCGAGAACGCGGCGGTCGAGTAATCGACGCGGATCCGCGACTGCCGCAGGTAGTCGCTGATCCGGTTATAGCGCTCGAATTCGCGGTCTTCCTGCGCGAAGGCCTTCACCACGCGAATGCCCGAAAGCATGCCGGTGAGCATGCCGGCCTGCTTGCTGCTGGAATCCCAGTACCGATAATGCTTGGGATGAACTCGTTTCCAAAAGAAGAAGCTGCCGGCGATGACCAGCGGCGCCGGGATCAGCGTATACATGGCCAGCTTCGGGTTGAGCGTGAAGAGCATCACTCCCACGGCCGTCACCTGGACGATCTGCAGCAGGAAGCCGCCGGTGATCTGTTGCAACAGGCTTTGAATCACTTCGCTGTCGTAAGCCACGCGGCTGGTGATCGAGCCGACCTGGTGGCGATCGTAGTAGTTCAGGCCCAGCGCGTGCAGTTTCTGAACCAGCTTGGCGCGGAGATCGTAGGTGAGCGCCACGCCGACCCGCGTGGCCATGCGGCCCTTGGCGAAGTTGACGACGCTCAGCACGATCCGCGCGGCCGCCAGGGCGCCCACCACGGCCAGCAGGGCCGCCATCATCGACTGCCCATGGAGCGACTCCTGCCCCCCCTTGAGGATGTGATCCACCAGGTACTGCTGCAGCTTGGGCGGCGCCAGCTCGGCGGCGACCGCCGCCAGCATCAGCCCGCACATCACCGCCGCGGTCGCCCGGTGCGGCCACAGCATCTGGGCCAGGCGGCCGATGATCGCTTTGCGCGGAAGGCACCGCGGGCAGGTCTCGCCGGGCGTCGGCAGCCGCTGATCGCATTTGGAACAATGCGTCGGCGCCGACGGCTCGCCGAAGGCGGCGTTGACCGCTCCGGTGAGGCGCAGCTCCTCCAAGCTGCGCGCCAGGCGGTGAAACCGGTCCGCCTCGGCATTGGAATAGCGCGCCAGGTCGACCCAGTGACCGTCGACGAACGCCTGCAAAAATCCCGAGCCCACCGCCCCCTGCGTGCGGAATTCCTCCACCTCCGCCAGCGGAAGGTGCGCCTCCACCGCCGGCTGGTCCCCCTCGGCGACCGCCGCGACGTTCGTCGCCGTGGCGACGATCCAGTGGCGGCGCGGCCGGCCGCAGAGCGACAGGTTCGTGCTCGTCGACAGCAGCACCGGGACGCCGTTGAGTCCTTGGGCGTTGAGCTCCGTCTTAACGGCGGTAGGCAATTCTTCGTGAAGCATGGCAGCAGTAAGCATCTCTCAGGGAAGCGGCCAGCGGCGTCCATCATGACCCCGGCGGCGCCGTCGTAGTTCGCCCGATGAAGAAAGCACCCTCCTGGCGCCGGTGGAATCAAAACGGCGTCCCGCCGTCGGCCGCATCGGCGAGCGAACGAGCGGTTCGCCGCCGCGACGCGCATCAAATCGTGAAACGTGTAGTCATGCGAGGCGAAGCAGAAAGCCGCACGCGTGCGGCAGGCTCAGAAGCGAAGCTCGCCGCGGGTCCGTCCGGGGCGAGCACCGCGAAATTATACGCACGGACCAAATCGGAACTAGACGAGTTATTGCGGATTGGATCAGAAGTTCTTAGCTGTGCCGCGTCGTCGAGCCGCGACCTAGCTAGGTCGCGGCGAAAGCGGGTACACGCACCGCCATCCGCGGCAAATCAGGCCCGCCCCCCTATTCAGCCGCCCTCCGCCCAATCCTCGATTCGCCTGGCCGGTCGGCCTTCAACAGCCCTAATCTGCGAGCGGTCTGCCAGCGGTTGGCCTCCCGCTGGCCTGCAGTCTCGCGACGAGCGCTGACAGCACTAGCTCAAGTCATCGATAGGGTCGAAACCCGCCGATGATTAGGCGCATTGGTTTAAGCTCGCGCTTAAGCGGATCGAGCGCCAAGCCCAAGGACTCTAGCGTCGTAGCGCCCAGGAGATTGGCGTCGCCTTCTTCGCCAAATACGACATCCGCGCCGCCGACGCGATCGCCGTAGCGGAAGTAGCCAATGCCGCGCTTGCGGGTTAGCTTCTCCCCGTTTGCAAGCCAGAATATCTCCTCAGACAACGGCTGAATGCCGAGATCTTCTAGCACTTCACCGGGCGCTACTGTATAGATGGCGCCCGAGTCGACCATGAACTCGACGGGCCGGGTGTTCTCTGGATCGGCAGGACTGCCGATATCGAGGGTGAGAAAAGTAAGTCCCACAGTCGCTCCAGCAACGCAAGGCGATAAGCTCTGTTATTCACCCATCGTAACAAGATAATCCAAAACCAACAAACAGAGTCATAGCTCATACACAATCCGTCCGTGCCGCTGGCTGCGGCTGATGCGGTCGGTGGCATACAGCCCGGCGAGCACGAACTCGATGCACGAGGCCCGCACCGCCGGGTCCTGGCTGGCGTTGACCTCGAACGCCTTGTCCCAGATCGGCGGCACGCGCTTGACCAGCTCGGCGTAGTGGGCTGACGGCAGCATGTCGCCGACTTCGATCTTCACCCCTTCGGAGAAGATGCGACTGATCTCGGCCAGGCCGTGCTTGTCAACGTACTCGCTGAACACCGTGCCGATCGCCTCGGCCAAGACGGCGTCCAGCACCTGCCGCTCCGACATCTGGTGGGCGCCCATCAGGTCCAGTTCCAACTTGCCAAGGGACGAGGCGTACAGGTGGCCCAGGTCGCTGATGCGGGGCACGGCCGGCCGTTCGCCCAGCACCGCCGAGCGGTGCCGCGCCGAGGCGATCATCGTGCGGTAGTTGGCCAGCGACAGCCGCGCGCTGACGCCCGATTCATGATCGATGTACTTGGAGTTGCGGGCGGCGCGGCTGATTTCCTCGACCAGCTCCTTCATGAAGTACGGGACCACGATGTCCGCAGCCGCAAGGCGGACGGCCGAGGGCGGAGGGCCGGCGGGGCCGGGGCCGGGGACGGCCCGGCTCGCTTCGGACGACTCGCTCTCGTCCGCTTTTCGCTTTTCGCTTTCCGCTTTCAGGTCCACTTCCTGTTCGAGGATCCGCACGCCGACGTCGCGCTCCAGCGGATAATGCGTGTGGATGATCGACCCGATGCGGTCCTTGAGCTGCGGGATCACTTTGCCCGAACGGTTGTACGTCGCCGGGTTCGCGCTGAACAGGATCATCACGTCGATGTCGAACTTCACCGGGTAGCCGCGAATCTGCACGTCGCGCTCTTCCAGGATGTTGAACAGGCCCACCTGCACCAGCTCGTCCAGCTCGGGCAGCTCGTTCATCGCAAAGATGCCGCGGTGCATGCGCGGGATCAGGCCGAAGTGCAGGGCGTCCTCGGCGCTCATACTCACGCCCGCGGCCAGCTTCGCAGGGTCGATCTCGCCGATGATGTCGGCGAACTTCGTGCCCGGCGCCAGCCGCTCGGCGTACCGGTCTTCGCGCAGCCACCAGGCGATTGGCACTTCGTCGGCCGGGCAGCTTTCCACGAGAATGCGGCCCCGCTTGGTAATCGGGCGGTACGGGTCGTCGTGCAGCGGAATCGCCGGGTCGTCGATGTACGGGATCGCCGGATCGAGAAAGCTGGCGACCAGCCGCATCAACCGGCTCTTGGCCTGCCCCTTTTCACCGAGAAACAGCAGGTCGTGCTGCGCCAGAATGGCAATGTTCAGCTCCGGCAGCACCGTGTCGTCGTAGCCGATGATGCCCGGATACAGCTCGTCCCCAGCCTGCAGCCGGCGCAGGAAGTTGTCGTGAATCTCTTGCTTGACGGTTTTGCTCAGCCAGCCGCTGGCGCGGAGCTCCGCCAGCGTGCGGGGTCGGGCGCCGGTCGGCGGAGAATCAAGCATCGCGCAAGTTGGCGGCAAAGAAGGTTAAACCCGGCATCGGCAAGCGCGACGACCGACGCCGCGCGCGGGGCCAGCGAGCACGGCCGGCCCCGTGTGAACGCCGCGCGCCGCTCGACTGCCGCCGGAGCCGCGATCCGCTACGCCGCGCGACCCGGACGCCCCTCGGCGCCGCCGTCTTCGCCGCGGCCGCAAACGGCCCGCTGGATCGAGTCGAGCATGGCGGGAACGCTGTCAATCTGCTCCAGCCGGACGACGGCCTGGGCGCGGCGCGCGACGGCCGCCGGCGCCGCTGCGTCCCGACGAAGAACCAGCAGGCGGCACGCCCCGCGGGACGAAAAGCCCGCGTCATTCGGCCAAACCAGCAGTTCCAGTTCCGTTCCGGACGCGCTCTCCCGAAACACGTGCTGCAGCCGCCGCGACAGCTCCGGTTGTTGCGGCGAGCCGATGACTCGCGTCGAGACCTGGGCCAGGCTGCGGCTGCGGATGCCTTCCAGGCATCGTGCGAGCACGGCCGGCCGGCGAAAGTACGCCACGTTGGCGCCATCGCCCCACGCTAGCGGCGTCGTCGCGTGGGGCGGGTGCCATAGGTGATAGGCGTGCGTGTATCCCAGCGCCGTCGCCACACGGGCGCCGGTCATGCGGAGCCGCAGGGCGACGTCGTCGTCCTCGCAACCCCAGCCGCGGAACCGCTCGTCGAAGCCGTTGATGCGTTCCAACTGGTCGCGCCAGACGGCCATGTTCCAGCCGACCAGCTTCGGTCGGCGGCGATCGCGGGCGAGTTGGTAGATGAGCGATTTAAGATGCGTCTTGCGGAGCGACCGCTGCGCGCGCGGCTCGATGAGCCGCAGAAAGGCCCCGCTGCGGACCGCCGCCTCGTCAATCTGGCGGCTGGTCGGTTCGTCCAAGCGAATACAATCCCCGGCCCGCACCACGCCCGGCCGGCGGGCATCCAGGTGCCGCCGCAGGTGATCGGGCGGAAAAATGCAGTCGCCGTCGGTAAACAGCAGATACGGCGCCGTCGAAGCGCGAATGCCGGCGTTGCGGCAGCGGGCAAGCTGAAACCCGTCGTGCGGATGCGTGCAGAACTTCAGCGGAAAGACGCCTTTGCGGCGGGCCTCGTCGACGATGTCCGGCGTCTCGTCCCGCGAGCCGTCGTCAACGACTATCACCTCGAACCGGCCGGCGACGCCCTGCTGGACCGCCAACGAAGCCAGACACCGCCGCAGATGCCCAGGCCGCTGATAGGTGGAGACGACGACTGAGATTTCCGGCGAAACGGCCACCGTGTGAGCACTCCAGACCGAAGCAGAAGCAAGCGTGAACGCCGGCGGATGGTAAGTGAGCGCAAGCTCCCTGACGAGGGCGATTTCCGCGGAAGCCGAACATGCCCGGCAGCGCGTGCTAGCAAAGCCCGGCGCGGGCCGCAACAGCGTAGCTCGAGACGCCAGCCCCCTGGTAGCAGGTAGCGGCTGGCATTACTCGCGGCTTTCGAGCGGTTCCAGCGCCGACTCGTAGAACTCCAGCAAATCCTGCCGCAGCTTTTCAAGCGACGGCTCGTGGGCGTACATCATGTGGCCCGCTTCGTAGTAATCGGCGACGAAGTTCTTTCGTAACTCCTTTGGCAGATGAAGGTGATCGCGAGTGTGCTCCATCGCCGCCGCGGGCGTCGCCAGGTCGTAGTAGCCGCAGGCGGCGAAAACTTTCAAATAGGGGTTTTTGACCATGGCTTCGCGAAGGGAGCTGGAGGCGTTGACGAAGCGGTTGGCGAACTCGCTGTAGTCCCACGGATGAACGCGATCGGTGAGGATTTCGTAGACCTGCTCCTCTTTCACATTGAGCGTGTTCCGCACGTAGTCGTTCAGCGCCGAAGTGAAAGCGCCGAACACGGCCGCCGCGCTCGGATCGTAGTCGGTCGAATCGCCGACGCGGTCGAGCGCGAAGTTGGCGTAGCGGCTATCGAACCGGCCGACTACGAGCCCCCGCTGGCGGAGCAGCTCTTTTCCGAAGCGGTACATCGGCACCCGCAGGTTCGCCGCCTCGACGTAAGCCGGCGACAGCCCAGTCAGCTCGGCCATGCGCTCGACGATTTCCTTCCGCTCGTCGGCGCCCAGCGAATCGCCGGCGGACAGCGCCCGCAGGTATGGCCCCAGCGCAAACTCCTTCGCTTGCTGGGCGATCTCCTCGACGGAGAGCCGCTGCAAGTCGTCGGCCAGCGCCTTGTGATACCACGCCGTCGTGGCGTAACTCGGCAAGAACAAGGCGTAGCTGACGTCGTTATTGCCGGCGGCCACCAGCGTCTGGAAGTCGACGACCGCCGACACCAGCACGATGCCATTGAGGTACATGTGGTACCGCTCCTGTAACTCGCCGCTCAAGCCAGCGGCGCGGAGCCCGCCGTAGCTTTCCCCGATGAGAAACTTGGGCGAGTCCCAGCGGCCATATTGCGTGGCGTAATCATGAATGAACTGGCCGACGCTGCGGAGATCCTCGTCGTAGCCGTGGAACTGCCGCTTGTCCTCGCCCTTGGCCGGGCGGCTGAAGCCGGTGCTCACCGGGTCGATGAACACCAGATCCGTCACGTCAAGCAGCGAGTACTCGTTGGGAACCAGTTCGTGGGGCGGCGGAAGCGTCCGGGCGTCGCTGTCCAGCTTGACGCGCCGCGGACCGAGCATGCCCAGGTGGAGCCAGACTGACGAGCTGCCCGGCCCGCCGTTGAAGCAGAACGTCACTGGGCGGCGGCGCCGCTCGTTCGCCGCGGCGCGGTCGTCCCGGGCCATGCCGTCTTCCTCTTCTGCCTCCGAATCGTCGTCCGCGTCAGCCTGGCGTTTGCGTTTCTCGCCTTTCTTTCCGCCGTCGCGCTGGGGCGAAACCTCCTTGGTGTACGCGATGAAGAACACGTGGGCCTTCGGCTCGCCTTCGTCGGTCTTCATGACGATCTTGCCCGCCGTGGCCTTGTACGCGATTTCCTTGCCGTCGATCGTGACTGTGCCGTGCGTGACGACCGGCTTGGCATCCGCTTCCTCGTGATCGTCCTCCTTCGCGTCGGCGTCGTCGGATTGCTTGTCGTCCGCATCGTCGTCGGGCGAATCGGCGTCGCGCGACTTGTCGGCTTTCTTGTCGCTCTTGCGGGAATCGGAATCCTCGTCCGGTTTGGGCCGGTCGCGAAAAACCTCGGCGTGCACCTCGTCATCGGGCGGTTCTGCCAATACACGCGGCGCCCCGTTCATGCCCAGCAGCAGTGCCAGTGGTAGAAGTATGAGCGCGGCTCGCCGAAAGAATCCAAGCATGGCTGCGGGCATCGATGTCGTCTCGTGGGGGGACCTATGGAAGCGTTGCAAAGGAAGGCTGGCCGCCGCGCGCCGCGGCGTTTGGTTGCACGCTGCCGGCTCTCCGACGCCGGCCGCCGGGCCGGCGGCGCAACCGGCCTTAATTACGATATTGCTCGTGGCACCGCGCGCAGGCGGCTTGTAAGTGCTCAAAGGTCGCGTCGGCGGCGTCGCGTCGCGCGGCTTGGAGCGATTGGTGGAGCTGTTCCGCCTGCTGCGTCGCCTCGCGGAACCACTCGGCCAATTGCGGGTCGTCCGCAGCTCCGGCCCGTTGGCTTTCCCGGAGGCCTTCCCAGACCAACAAGGCCTGGTGCTCGGCCGTGAGATCGGCGTGGCCGGGGGGCGTATTCCAGCCTGCCGCCCGGCAAAGCTGCAGGTCGTCCCAGGCACGGTCGAGCTGTGCCATGGCGGCGGCCAGCGAATCGACCTCCGCCGTCTCGACCAGTTCCGGCAGCCTGGCGCCCTCGGGCAACGGCGTGAACGCTGCCACGTCCCGCCACAGTCCGGCGTACTCGGCCCCCGTGCCGGCGAGCTTTAAGAACGCCGTCGCCTCCTGGCGGTTCATGGCGCCCGCGGCCATGCAGGCAATCGCGGCGGCCGCCGGCCCGCGATGCTTGCCATGGTGGCAATGTATGTACACGGGACCTTTCGCTTCGCGCACCAGCCGCGTCAGGGCGCCCTGGGCCGGCGGCGCGATGCCATCGTAGCCGATCGGGATGTGAACGTACCGCAGGCCGTGCCTGGCCGCCGCCGCGACGCGGGGCTTCACGCCGTCCACGCTAACGACTGTGCGCACGCCCATCGCGGCAAGCTGCGAGAACGCGGCGTCGTCCCGCGGCTCGCCGCCGGAATAAATCGCCGCCGACGGCCGATGCAGGTTTTCCAGCGGCGCACGCGCGGCGGCAGCGACGGCGCCGGTCGGGCTGGCAGGCGGCGCGGCGTTCTCAGCGATGGCCGAGGCCAACAGGCTACACCAGGCGCTGAACGCAACGACACACGATCCCCGCACCGCGCGGCTTGCGCATCTCCTTCGGCGTACCGGGGGGCGAAACACCATGTTGCGACTGCCAGGGGTTTGCGGGGAACGACCAGCGATGACCAGCAGCCCTAACGTAGCACGTTGCGCGGCCAATTTCGACTAGCCGCGCCGGCGGCGCTCCAGCGAGGAAACCGGGCGGGCCGGTCGCTTCTCTCAGCGCCCGCCAGCGGCCACAATTGACGATATGCAGCCGTCGAGCGTCATCGCCGCCGTGGAATTCGCCAGCCCTGCGATGCTCGGCTGGACCGCCGCGGCTGCGTTGCCGTGGTTGATCAATCTTTGGAGCCGTCGACGCCACGTCGAGACGCCGTGGGCCGCCGTCGACCTGCTGATGGCCGCCGTCCGCCAGCGCTCGCGACGGCTCAAGCTGCGGCAACTGCTGCTGTTGGCGCTGCGGACGACCGTCTTGCTGCTGGCGGCGCTGGCCGCGTCCCGGCCCGTCTGGCGCGATGCGGCGAGCCCGGGGACTGGCCGCACGCATCACGTGCTGATCGTCGATCGCTCCCTGTCGATGCAGTGCCGCGTGGGCGACGCCTCGCGGTTGGAATTAGCGAAACGGCAAGCGGCCGACTTGATCGCCGCGGCGCCGAGCGGCGACGCGTTCACCGTGATCGCCTGGGCGGACGACGCCGACGACCTGCTCAGCGGTCCGACGTTCGACGCCACGGCGGCGGGCTCGGCGGTGGCGAGCATTCAGCCCTTGGACGCCGCGACGGATCTCCGCCCCGCGCTCCGCGCCGCGGGCGCGGCCGTGCAAGCGTCGCGCGGTTATCGGGACCTTGCCAGCCGCGTCGTGTTCTACAGCGACCTTGCGGCAAGCGGCTGGAGCGAGCTTCATCCGCATGATTCCAATCAAGGGGACGCGCCGCGCCAATGGGCGCAATTGCGCGACCAGGCCGAGCTGGTCGTCGTCAACGTCGATGGCGCCCAGCCGGCCAATGTCGCCATTACGGCCATCCGCGCCGAGCCGGCCACGCCGCTAATCGACCAGGCGGCGACGATCGCCGTCGAGCTGGCGGCCTTTGGAAACGCCGACTCGCACGACGCCGCCCTGGAGTTGGTGGTCGAGGGCACGCGGCAGCACGTTCGGCCGACGGTCCTGCGATCCGGCGAGAATACGGTCGAGACCTTCGACCTCCGCTTCACGCGGCCAGGAAGCCATATCGTGGAAGTGCGCCTGCAGGCCCGCGCCGATCCGCTGGAGGCCGACAACCGGCGATGGTTGTCGCTGGTCGCACTCCCGGCGACCAAGGTGATTTGCTTCGCCGACGAGCGGTCAGAGGCCGTGGACGTGGCGCGGGCGTTCGATCCGCGATTTGCCGACGCCGCGGGCGCTGGACCGATCGCCGTGGAAATCGCCGCCGCCGCTCGGCTGGCGTCGACGAACCTTCAGCAGTACAACGCCGTCGTCTTGTGCAACGTCGCCGAGTTGCCGCCGCGTCCGCAGCGACTGCTGCAGGGCTACGTGGCCGCAGGCGGGGCGCTGATCATCATCCTCGGCGATCGCGTCCGGACCGAGCAATACAACGAACTGCTCAGCGGGGCCGGCGGCCCAGGCGACGCTTCGCCGGCGGTGCTGCCGGTCGTGCTCGGCGCGGCGCCGGTCGCCGGCGACTGGCGGCTCGACCCGCGCGGCTACCGCCATCCGGTGGTTGCCAAGTTCGCGGGCCGGGCTAGCGCCGGCTTGCTCGGCGTACGCGTTTCGCGCTACCTGCCCATCAAGGTGACAAGCGGCGCCGCGACCCTGGAGACGCCGCTGGCGTTCACCTCCGGCGAACCGGCGCTGGTAACGGGAAACTACGGCGAGGGTCGCATCGCGCTGCTGGCCGCTAATGTTGCGCTGGAGACGCGCGGCCAGCCATGGTCGAGCCTGGCGGTCAGCCCTGCTTTCGTCCCGTTGATGCGGGAGTTGCTAGCCTATGTCGCCGATGCGCGACGGCAGGAGCGGTTGAATCGCGTCGCTGGCCAATCGCTGCCTGAAGACGCCGACGCCGCCTGGCGAACGCCCTACGGCGTATGGGCCCGCGGCCCCATCGACACGCGCCATGCCGGCATGTATGTGAAGCTTAACTCAAGGCCGCAACCGGTCGGCGAGGGGAATCCGCCGCCGCTGCGCGTAGCGGTCAACATCGACCCGCGTGAAAGCGATCTGACGCCGCTGGATCGCCGCGAACTACCCGGCGGCGACCTTAACGGCGTCGCTGGCGAGACCGCCCAACCGGGCTCCTACGGCGGCCGCCCGCTGGATGGATATCTGCTCGCGGGCGCCTTGGCCCTGTTGCCGCTGGAACTGTTCGTGGCTTGGACGTTCGGCCGGGGGAACGCATGACGCCGGCCCCTGCCTCCGAAATCGTATGGGCGTCGCCTTGGCCCGCGTGGCTCCTGGCGCTCGCCGCCGCCGGGGCAGCCGGCGCCGTCATCTGGCTCTATGCCCGCGAGCAGTCGTACGTCGCGCTGCGGCGGCGAGCCGTGCTGGCGGCCTTGCGGCTGGCTGCGCTGGCGCTCGTACTGATCATGGTTGCCCAGCCGGTGCGGCAGCGAAGCCGGCTGGCCCCGCCGCGATTGGCGATCCTCGTCGATCGCTCGGCGAGCATGGACGTCTGCGACGTGCCGGCCGAGTCGGGCCGCGGTTCGCCGGGCGGGCCGGCGCGAATCAGCCGCCTCGAGGCCTGGCATCGCCTGGTCGAGAGTGATAACGGGCTTCTGGCACGGCTCTCCCGGAAGTATGAAATCGACGTTGTGGAGTTCGCCGCCGGCGTCAATCACATCGCGAGCTACGAGGCAACCACCGCGACGCCCGCTGATCTCACCGCGACGGACCCGGCGACGCAAGGCGGGTCGTCGCCGCAGCGGGCGGAAAAGCCCGCGGACGGCCGCGCCGCCACGCGGCTGGGCGAGGCCGTGGACCACGCCGCCAGGCGTCTCGCCCGGCCGCGGCCTGTGGCGGTCCTCCTGATGAGCGACGGCATCAACACGGCCGGCATGTCGCTGGACGAGGCGGCCGATCGCGCCCGCACCGTCGGCGTGCCGATATACGCGGTGGCCATTGGCAGCGATCGCCCGCGGCCCGACGTCGCCGTCGCCGACGTCCGCGCAGAACCGGTGGTGTTCCCCGGCGACCGATTGCAGGTGGACGCCGCCATCCGTGCAAGCGGCTATGACGGCAAGCCGACGAAAGTCGCGCTCGTCGACGTCGCGACGGGCCAGCCGCTCGCCGAAACGGAAATCACGCTGCCGGCCGACGGCGGCACGACAACGGCGCGGCTGCCGCTTCGGCCGCAAGAGCCGGGGCTGCGGCGACTAGCCGTGGAAGTCGCGGCGAGCGAGGACGAAGAGGATGTGACGAACAACCGCCGGGAGCTGGCCGTCGAGGTCCGCCGTCAGCCGATTCGGACGCTGCTGGTGGCCGCGCGGCCGAGCTTTGAATTCCGGGCGCTCAAAAGCCTGCTGGAACGGGATCCCGCCGTTAGCCTGCGGGTCTGGTTGGAGGATGCCGACGCCGGCTATGCCGACGTCGAAGCGACGGCCCTCGCTGAGCCGCCCGTCACGCGTGCCGAGCTTCGCCAATACGATGTCATCCTGCTGTGCGGCGTCGCCGCCGGCACACTGCCGCGGGGGTTCTGGACCGATCTGCAGCAGCTCGTCGCGGAACAGGGCACTGGCCTGGCCATCGTGGCGGGACCGCGGTTCACCTTGACAGGTCCGTCGATCTCCGACGCCTGGGCGGCGCTGATGCCGATTGAACCGCAGCCGGGCGCATGGTCGGCGTTCGGCGACGGCGCCGCCGGCAGCGGGAAGTTTTTTATCCGACCGACGCCAGACGGACTTCAGGACGCCACGTTACAGCTTGGCGACGATGCCGCGCAGTCGGCCGAGGTGTGGGCAAAGCTGCCGGCAGTCACATGGCTCGCTGGCGGTTGGAAACCCAAGCCTGGCGCCGTCGTGCTGGCCGAAGGCGCTGCGCGGGGCGACCCCGCCGCCGAGCCGCCGCGACCGGCGATAGTGCGGCAGTACGTCGGCGCGGGCGAGGTGCTGATGCACACGACG
>QEVI01000114.1 GCA_003576855.1 Planctomycetota bacterium | reverse complement strand
GGACGCGACAACTCCAGGTTCGATTCGTAGAACGACCCGATCGTGCCGATGTCCTCCCAATAGCCGTCGAACAGATGAATGTGCACGTTCCGCGTGCCAATGGCGTGCGGAAACACCTGGTGCCCGAAATCCTGGTGCGACTCGTCGGCCAGCAGTTCCTGAAGCACCTTGGCGTTGAACACGTAGATGCCCATGTTGGCCAGGCAGTCGCGGCCGCCGCTGGCGACGCCGCGGGCGTCGATCCACGCCGGGTCCATCCGCACCGGGTCGATGGCCTCGGGCGTCTTGGGCTTCTCGACGAAGCCCAAGACGCGGCCATCGTGGTCCACCTTCATGACGCCCATCGCCGAGGCGTCGTCAGCGTGCACCGGTTTGGTGGCGATCGTCGCGTCGGCGCCGCAGCGGATGTGCGTATCGAGCATCGCCCGCAAGTCCATCCGGTAAAGCTGATCGCCCGACAGGATCACGACGTAGTCGATCCCCGGTTGCGTCATGTAGCGGAGGTTTTTGCGCACGGCGTCGGCGGTGCCCTGGTACCAATCGGTGCCATGCGGCGAGTCGGTCTGCTGGGCGGCGAGGATTTCGACGAAGCCGCCGCTGAAGTTGTCGAACCGGTACGTGCCGCGGATGTGCCGGTGGAGGCTGACCGACAGAAACTGCGTAAGCACATAGATGCGGTTCAGCCCGCTGTTAATGCAGTTGGACAGCGGGATGTCGATCAACCGGTATTTACCGGCCAGGGGCACCGCCGGCTTGGAACGGTACTTAGTAAGCGGCTGAAGCCGCGTGCCGCGCCCGCCGCCGAGGACCACCGCAACTGCGTTCTTCATGGAGGAGAATCCTTGGATCTAACTGCCCAAAACCGGAGGGGGCGACCACAGGGCGCGTACAAACCCAAAAACCTTTAGCCCTTAACCACTATATTGACCAAACGGCCGGGAACGACAATTTGCTTGATGATTTCTTTCCCGCCCGCGTGTTCGGCGACCCGCGGCTCGGCGTGCGCGGCGGCCAGGATCACGCCGTTGTCGGCGCCTCTCGGCACGACGATCTTGCCGCGCACTTTGCCGTTTACCTGGACCGGCAGCTCGATGGTCGCCTCGGCGAGCAGCGATTCGTCGTATTGCGGCCAAGGCTCGTAGGCGAGCGTCTTTTCGTGACCCAGGGCCTGCCACAGTTCTTCGGCGATGTGAGGGGCGAACGGCGACAGCAGCAGCACGAACGGCTCCATAACCGCGCGAGGCCGCCGGTCGAGCTTCGTGAAATAGTTGGTGAACTCCATCATCCGCGCGATCGCCGTGTTGAAGGACAGCTTCGCGATGTCCTCGGTTACCGCTTTGATCGTGCGGTGGAGTACGCGCTGGTCCTCGTCGCTCGGCGGCCAGTCGCCGACAGCAGGGTTGAGCTGCATGCCTTCGGCGCGGTCGTCGGCGATCATCCGCCACACGCGGCCGAGGAAGTTGTAGACGCCGTTGACGCCTTCCATGCTCCACGGCTTGGTGGCCTCGAGCGGGCCCATGAACATCTCGTAGAGCCGCAGCGCATCGGCGCCATATTCGCGCACGATGTCGTCGGGGTTGATGACATTGCCGCGGCTCTTGGACATCTTCTCGTTGTTCTCGCCGAGAATCATGCCCTGGTTCACCAGTTTACGGAACGGCTCGGGCGAGCTGACCACGCCGCGGTCGTAGAGCACCTTGTGCCAGAACCGGGAGTAAAGCAGGTGCAGCACCGCGTGCTCAGCGCCGCCGATGTACAGATCGACAGGCATCCAGGCCTTTTCGACTGCGGGGTCGATCGGGGCCTCGGCGTTCTTGGGATCCAGAAACCGCAAATAGTACCAGCACGACCCGGCCCACTGCGGCATCGTGTTCGTTTCCCGCTTGTAACGTTGGCCGTCGATGACCGGGTAGAGCCAGTCGTCCGGCGCCTTGTCGAGCGGCGGCTCCGGCCGGCCGTGCGGCCTGAAGTCATCGAGATGCGGCAGGTCGACGGGGAGCTGGTCCTCCGGGACGGCGCGCGTGCGGCCGGTCGGTTTGCCGTCGGCGTCGAGCTCGTGCAGGATCGGGAAGGGTTCGCCCCAGAACCGTTGGCGGCTGAAGAGCCAATCGCGGAGCTTGTAGTTGACTGCCTGGCGACCCAGGCCGCGAGCGGCGAGAGAGGCGGTGATGCGCTGTTTGAACTCAGAGGTGGGGAGGCCGTTGAATTCGTCGCTGTTGATGGCGGCGCCCGGTTCGGTGTAGACCTGCTCGCCGGCGAGAATCTTCTCCGCAATCTCCTGGAGGACGTGATTCCCCGGCTGGACGACGGCGCGGATGGGAATGTTGTACTTCTGTGCGAATTCGAAGTCGCGTTCGTCGTGGGCGGGAACGGCCATGATCGCGCCGGCGCCGTAGCTGATCAGCACGTAGTCGGCGATCCAAATGGGAATCGCCTCGCCATTGACCGGATTGATGGCAAAGCTGCCGGTGAAGACGCCGGTCTTTTCCTTGGCGAGCTCGGTGCGGTCAAGGTCGCTCTTCGCCGCGGCTCGCTGGCGATAGGCTTCGACGAGGGCGCGATTTTCCGGGGCGGTGAGCCGCTCGACGAAGGGATGCTCCGGGGCGATGACCATGTAGGTGGCGCCGAAAAGCGTGTCGGGCCGCGTCGTGTAGATGCGGAGCACGGCGTCGTCGGGCTTGGCGGGAAACGGCGCCAAGCCGCGAGCGGCTTTCCATTGGCCGAACATCGATTCATCGCCGATGTAGAAATCGACCTCCGCGCCGGTGCTGCGGCCAATCCAGTTGCGTTGCAAGGCCTTGATGCCTTCATGCCAATCGAGCCCGTCGAGGTCCCGTTCCAGTCGATCGGCGTAGGCGGTGATCCGCAGCATCCATTGCCGCAGCGGCATGCGGACCACCGGATGCCCGCCGCGCTCGCTCTTGCCGTCGACGACTTCCTCGTTGGCGAGCACCGTGCCGAGCGCCGGGCACCAGTTCACGGGGGCTTCGCTCTGGTAGGCGAGGCGGCGCTCGTCCTGGTACGCCCGGACGGCGCCGTCGCCTTGAGCCGCGACGTCCGCAGGAATGGGCAACTCGCTGATCGGCCGGCCCCGCTGTTGTTCGGGGTCGAACCATGTATCGTAGATTTGCAGGAAGATCCACTGCGTCCAGCGGAAGTAATCGACGTCGGTCGTGGCGATCTCGCGGCCCCAGTCGTAGCTGAAGCCGAGCATCTTCAGTTGTCGCCGGAAGGTGGCGATGTTTTTCTCGGTCTGCGCTCGGGGGTGGACGCCGGTTTTTATCGCGTGTTCCTCGGCTGGCAGACCGAACGAGTCGAACCCCATGGGGTGAACGACGCTCTTACCCTGCATCCGGGCCGCGCGGCACACAATATCGGTGGCGGTGTAGCCCTCCGGATGCCCCACGTGCAGGCCATCGCCGCTGGGATAGGGGAACATATCGAGCACGTACAGCTTCGGACCGGCGGGCATCCGCGGCGCGGCGAAGGTGGCGTGCTGCTCCCAATAGGCTTGCCACTTGGGCTCGATGGCGGCAGGGTTATATCGGGGCATGGAGGGCAGGGGGCGGGGGCAGAATTCAGGGTTCAGGAGTTGTGCGGAGCAGCTTGTTCCTGAAGCGTAAAACAATCGCTCCATAGCCCCGACCTAGCCAGGTCGGGGCCGTGGTATACTTGCAGGTCGTCGCACGGTCCGCCATCGAGGCCCGCAAGCACCGTTGGCGACCGAAAAAACCAGCATAGAACCGCCGATTGTAGCCGCCTGGGCGACCCGCGCAAACCACGCCGACTGCACATAGCCCGGCCATCCTGGCCGGCGAACCGCTCAACTACAACTAGTTCCATTTCACGCCCTGATAGGCGCCGCCGAGCCAGGATGGCTCGGCTATTTAAACGCATGCAAAAAACTAAAGTTGCGATTATCGGGCTTGGAACGGTCGGCAGCGGCGTCGCTCGGCTGTTGCTGGACCATGGCGACCGTACCGCCCGGCACGCAGGCCGGATCCTCTGGCTCGAAAAAGCGGTCGTTCGCAACCTGTCGAAGGCGCGGGATTGCGAGCTCCCCGCCGGCGTACTGACCGACGACGTCGACCAGGTCATCAACAATCCGGAAATCCAAGTCGTCGCCCATTTGGTCGGCGGACTGGAGCCCGCTCGCACGATCATGCTGCGGCTGCTGGAAAGCGGCAAGGACGTCGTTACCGCCAACAAGGCGCTGCTGGCCGAACACGGGCCCGAGCTGTTCGACGCCGCGCGGGAGCTGGGCCGCTCGATCGCGTTCGAAGCTTCGGTGGCCGGCGGCATTCCGATCATTGCGAATATCAGCACGTGCCTCTCGGCGAACCAGATCGAGTCGCTCCACGGCATTCTCAACGGCACCAGCAACTTCATTCTGACGAAAATGCACGATGAAGGGGCGCCGTTTCAGGAAGTGCTGGCCGAAGCCCAGCGGCTGGGCTACGCCGAAGCCGATCCCACGATGGACGTCGATGGCAGCGACGCGGCGCAGAAGCTCGCCATTCTGGCACACCTGGCGTTTGGCGCCCGCGTCGATTGGAAGGACATCCCGCGCGCGGGGATCGATACGGTCGATGTGTGCGACGTGCGGTATGCGAAGGAGATGGGTTATCGAATTAAGCTCCTGGCGACGGCGGACCTGGTGGACGACACGCTCGAGCTGGACGTTTCGCCGGCGCTGGTGCGTGTGCGCAGCCCGCTGGCCGAGGTGAGCGGGCCGTTCAACGCGATTCGCGTCGAGGGGGACGCCGTCGGGCCGCTGTTCTTCCACGGCCAGGGCGCCGGGCAAATGCCGACTGCCTCGGCGGTGGTCGCCGACATGATCGACATGGCCGTCGGGCGCACGGCCATTACGTTCCGTACGCTGGAGCTGTGGTCGAACCGCAAGGCCCGCGTGACGCCGGCGCCGAACGACGCCGCCCGTGCTAAGTTCTACCTGCGGGTGATAGTCGAAGACCATCCGGGCGTGCTGGCCCAGGTCACGACCGTGCTGGGCAAGCACGGAATTTCGATCGCATCGGTGCTGCAGCGCGAGCCGATCGAGGCGCAGGGCGTCGTGCCGCTGGTGATCATGACGCACGAGACGAGCGAAGGCGACGCGGCCCGAGCCTGCGAGGAGATCGACGGCCTGCCGCCGGTCCGCGGCGAAACCGTTCGCATGTGGGTCCGCGACTAGCCGCGGCGTGCAATCCCCCGCCAGCCGCGGCTCAACGAGCCGCCGGAGCGGCGGCGCCTAGCTTTGCTGCGGAACACGGCTTGCAGCTTCGGCAAGCCGTTTGGCAAACGCGGCATGTTCCGGCGTGGACGTGCCTTCGTCTACGGCGGCGAAGACCTTGGCCAGGTTGCGGGAAAGCATCGCCGGCGCGTCGAGCCATAACCCAGGAAACGCCTTGCTGCGAAACCGGCCCTTTTCATCCGCCGCGAGCGGTTGAAATCGGCCGTCGACGAGTTCGAACCAATCGATCGCGCCGTCTTCAATTCGCCAGACGATGTAGTCCTGGACGCCGTTACGCTCGTAGGCGTTCTTCTTGGCATGCAGATCGATCGACACGGAACTGGCCGCGATTTCACAGACGAGTTCCGGCGATCCGCTGACGTAGTTGTCCTCGTCAATGCGGGCGGCGCCCCCGGCCGAGGCAGGCAACATCAGCATCAGGTCCGGCTGAGGTTCGTTAGCGCCGTCCAGACGGCACGTGGAGTTGTCGGCAAAACGCAGACCAGGCGCCTTGGACGCATAGTAGACGATCCACCCGGCAAGCGTGGCGTGCGGCTCACCATGGACAATGCGGACGGGCGACGGCATATAGACGATTCCTTCGATTAGTTCGGCTTTCTTAACCTCGGGCATCGCCAAGTAACGCCGCTCGAACTCGATACGCGTCAGACGGTCGCCGTTCTGCAGACGCGGAACGCCGCTCGGCGCACTGGTCGGGACGATGGGCTGCGTCGTCAATGGGTCTGCGACACTCATGCAGTCGTCCTGGCGAGAAGGATCGTTCGTAGGACCGGCTTCCAGCGGGGAAATCTCCCGCTAGAGTAGGCGCCGACAACTCGGTATTCTACATGGTTGCCCTGGGTCCATCCACGCACGTCGTTCCGGCTGAAGTGCCATGAAATACGCCATCATCATTCCCGACGGCGCCGCCGATGAGCCGCAGGCGGAACTGGGCGGCCGCACGCCGCTGGAGGCTGCAAATACGCCGGCCATGGACGCGGTGGCCGCCGCGGGCGTAGTGGCCCGGGCCTGTCACACGCCGCGCCGCCTGCCGGCCGGGTCGGAAGTTGGCAATATGAGCCTGCTGGGATACGACCCGATCGCCAACTTCACGGGTCGAGCGCCGATCGAAGCCGCGGCGCAAGGCATCGAGCTGGGCGTAGAAGATTGGGCGGTGCGCTGCAACCTCGTCACCGTCGAAGACCAAGTGATGCGGGACTTCACGGCCGACCACATCAGCACCGAGGAGGCCGCCAAGCTGCTGGCTACGATGCAGGATTACGTCGCCACGCAGCCTTCGCTCCGCTCGGCCGTCCACTTCGTGCCGGGCGTGAGCTATCGCAACCTGATGATTTGGCGCGGCGTGAGCGTGCCGGCGCCGTTCGCGGAGGAGACCCGCAGCACTCCGCCGCACGATCTTACCGACAAGTCCATCACGGAGGATTTCCCCCGCGGTCCGGGGAGCGACGTGCTGGCCGCGTTGATGGACAAATCGGTCGACCTGTTTCGCGACCATCCGGTGAACGTGGTTCGCCAGGGCTATGGCCAGCGGCCTGCCACGAACATCTGGCTCTGGGGCCTGGGCCGGGCGCCGCATCTGCAACCCTTCGAATTGGCTTACGGCGTTCGCGGGGCGATGATCACGGCCGTTGATCTGTTGCGCGGGCTGGCGACGCTCATCGAATGGAAGCGAATCGAAGTGCCGGGAGCGACCGGTTACATCGACACCGATTACGCCGCCAAGGGCCGGTATGCGGTCGCGGCGCTCGATGAAGTCGATCTCATTTGCGTGCATGTCGAAGCCTCCGACGAGGCGTCTCACCAAGGCGATGTCGTCGCCAAGGTCCGGGCCATCGAGGAGATCGATCGGCACATCGTCGCGCCGCTCGTCGAGCGTTTGCAAGCCGGCGGCGACTGGCGGATCATGGTCTCGCCCGACCACCCGACCTTCCTCCGCACCAAGACGCACACCCACGGCGACGTTCCCGTGGCCATGGCGGGAACGGGCATCGCCGCCGACGAGTTCACCAGCTACGGCGATGCCAACGCCGCCCAGTCACGCCTCGCCTTCGACGAAGGTTGGCGGGCCATGGCGTGGTTCATCGGGCGGAAATGACGAACCACTTAGTGACGCCTGACGAATTACCGAATAACGAAAGAATCGGTGCGCCGCATTCGTCATTCGTCATTTAATCATTCCGCATTCGCTCACCCGTCGATACATCAGCGAGCAGTTTCCCAGGAGCATAGACCGTCCCCATGTCCTTAATCGTCCAGAAATTCGGCGGCACGAGCGTCGCCACGAGCGAAAAGATCATGGCCGCCGCGCGCAAGGCGATCCGCGCGCAGCAGCAGGGCCATCAGGTGGTGATGGTCGTCAGCGCCATGGGCAAGCAGACCGACGCGCTGGTTGACTTGGCCAGGCAGATCATTGACGAGCCGCCGGCTCGCGAAATGGACATGCTGCTCTCCACCGGCGAACAGGTGAGCGTCGCCCTGATGGCCATGGCCATTTGCGCCCTAGGCGGAAAGGCGGTCAGCCTCACCGGCGCGCAGATCGGCATCAAGACTGACAGCTCGCACACCAAGGCCCGCATTCAGTCGATTTCGACCGACCGGATGCGCAAGCATCTGGACGACGGAAACATCGTCATCGCCGCCGGGTTCCAGGGCGTCGACGAGGAGTTCAATATCACCACCCTCGGCCGCGGCGGCAGCGATACTACGGCCGTTGCCCTGGCCGCGGTGCTGCGGGCCGATTCCTGCGAAATCTACACCGACGTCGACGGCGTTTTCACCACCGACCCGCGGCTGGTCCCCTCCGCCCGCAAGATGGACCGCGTCAGCCACGACGAAATGCTGGAACTGGCCAGCCTGGGCGCCGGCGTCATGCACAGCCGCTCGATCGAGTTCGGCATGAAGTTCGGCGTTCCCATTCACGTTCGCAACAGCGCCAGTTTTAGCGACGATCCGGGCACGGTCATCGGCCCGGCGCCCGAGAGCAGCGATCGGGCAGTGAGCGGCTGCGCCCTGACGAAAAACGAGGCTCGCATCTCGCTTTCCGGCGTGCCGGACAAGCCGGGGACGATGCACCGCATTTTCTCGCGCCTGGCAAAAGTGAACGTGGCCGTGGACATGATCGTGCAAAACGTCGGCGCGGGAGGGCGAGCGGACATCGCCTTTACGGTCATGGAGGCCGATCTCCAGCAGACGCTCAAGACGGTGGGCGAAGCCGCCGACGAACTGGGCGGCGAGGTGACGCACGACGCTAACCTCTCAAAGGTCTCGGTCGTGGGGCTGGGCATGGCCACGCAAACCGGCGTCGCCGACCGAATGTTCCGCGCCTTGGCCGACGCCAAGGTGAACATCCATGCCATCACCACCAGCCAGATCAAGATTTCCTGCCTGGTGCCGCGGTCCGTCGGGGCCGAGGCCCTGCGGGCCGTGCACGACGAGTTCGAACTGGAAAAGGAGCCCGGTTCGCGGGCCAGCTTCGGCAACGGCGGCCGCGCGGCGGAGCGGCCTAGCCCGGTGGACGTCGTGTCGCGGCTGCAGCGGATGGAGGATCTCACGATCGACGACATCCGGCTTGATCAGACGCAAGGCCGCGTCACTATTTCGCAGTTGCCCGACAGGCCGGGCATCGCGGCGGAGATCTTCGAAGCAGTCGCCGCCGAGAACCTCCTAGTGGACATGATCGTGCAAGGGGCCGGCCGCGACGGCGTGGCGACGCTCAGCTTCACCGTGCCGCGGGATTCGGTTCCGGCCGCCGTCGCGGTTGCCGAGGCGGCGTCGAAACGACTCGGCTGCGGCCCGGTGACGAGCGACCCGGCGACTGCCATCTTGAGCGTCTTCGGCGTCGGCATCCGCACGCATGTCGGCGTCGGTTCGCGGATGTTCAAGGCCCTCAGCGAGGCGGGCATCAACGTCGAGATGATCAACACCAGCGAAGTGCGGGTGAACGTGGTCGTCGGCGCCGACCGAGGCGAGGCGGGCCTGGCGGCGCTGCGCACGGCCTTCGCCGACGTGATGGGATAGCAGGGCGGGGCCGCAGCCGCAATGCACGCCTAGCCGCCGATCAACGACTGAGCCGCCGATCTACGATCGGCCGGAGCGATTAAGTTACGGGGTTCTTATACACCGCTCCGGCGGCTCGTTGAGCCGCGGCTAAGTTGAGCCGCGGCTATGGCGACGCTTCTTCAGCCGCCACTGACGTCGTGCAGCACGTCTTCGCTCACGTAGATCGGCAGTTGCGGGTCGCAGGTGACGGCCACGGCGATGGCGTCGCTGGGGCGGGCGTCGATCTCCACCAATTCGCCGTCGTGTCGCACCCGCAGCAGGGCGTAATACGTGTGTTCTTTCAGTTCGCTGATGACGACGTCCTGGAATTCGCCGCCAAGCTGTTCGACGGCGTTGACCAGCAAGTCGTGCGTCAGCGGCCGCGGGGCCTCCTGGCGCTTCACCCGGCGATCGATGCTCGTGGCCTCGTAGAACCCGATGAGTATTGGAAACGTCCGCGTGCCGTCGATCTCCTTGAGGTAGATGACCTGCTCGCTGTTGATCTCGCTGATGATGATCCGCGAAAGCTCCATCGCGACGGGCATGATAAAGGCGTCCTTTAACGCGTAGGTCTTGAACGGCTAAGGCGGCCGGTTAGCTGCATGCCGGGGGCGACCGCATTACGCATTATAGGAACGGCGGCGCGGCGTGGAAAATAGTCGGTCAGGTCTTCACATTGAGAAGCCTCTAGGCGTCCTTAACCAGCAAGGGCAAGCTCTCTTGCGCGGCGGGCAAGCGCCTCGCCGATGATTTCATACTTCCGTTCAGCCACGGAGCGCAGAATGCATGGAGACAAGCGCCGCGCCGAACGTTGCCGGTATACAAGCAGCGACCAGCAACCACCCCACGCACGTGTACGCTCCTGCGCTCGACTTAGGTTGCGAGTCGCCCCGTTCTCCAGGCGCCGCGCCTGCGTGCGACATGACTAAACCGTGGCGCCGTTGTCTACCGCCTTCACGCGGCTGACGTCGAGCGTTGTGCCGTCCTCGCCGGCCAGCTTCGCCAGGCTTTCGGGGATGTCGACCCCGCCGATGTCGCGCATCACCTGCATCATCGGCGGCAGCGTGCCGGCCATCTTGTGGAGAAAGTCGGCCGTGTTCGAGCGGCCATTGGCCGAGCCGCCGTTCTCCCAGACGACGATTTTGTCGAACTTGATGTTGCTGATCGCCTTGGCGCTGGCGTCGGCAAGGTGTTCCAGGTGCTCGAGCATCATCAGTTGGAACGCCTCCTTGGCCCCGCCGCAGGCTTCGACGATCTGCTTGAGGCCCTCACCCTTCTTGGCCAGGATCTCGTAGTGACCGCGGGCCTCGGCTTCGAGCTTGGCGTAAATGGCGGCCGCTTCGCCCTCGGCTTCCAGGCGGCGCTTCTCGGCTTCGGCCTCGGCGTCGACCACGATGCGGGCCTTCTGGGCCTTGGCCGGGGCTTCGAGCTTGGCACGCTCCTCGGCTTCGACCCGCTCGGCCTGGGCGAGGGCCGCCTTGGCCATGGCCTTGTTCTGGGCCTCGATGACCGCGGCTTCGGCCTCCCGCTTGCGGGCCTCGCCGCGCTGGTAGGCCTCGGCCTTCTGCACCAGCAGCGTGGCCTGGGAGGCGGCGATCTTCGCCTCGGCGATGTTTTCGCCGTCAACGGCCTTGGCGTTGGCCTCGGCCACGGCGATACGCATCTGCTGCTCGGCTTCCTTCACCTGCATGTCGCGCTGGAAGGCGGCCGTTTGTTCGCCGATCGATTGCTCCTTCGACAGCTCGGCCAGTCGCACGGCCTTCTCGCGCTCAGCCTCGCGGGTGCCGATCTCGCGGGCCTTGGTCGCGCCGGCGACTTGCACGGCCTTCTCGCGATCGGCCTCGGCCACGCGGACTTCGCCCAGCTTCTCTTGCTCGGCGACGTCGCCGCGGGCTTGCTGAATGGCTTGGGAGGCGGCCTTCTTGCCGATGGCGTCGATGTAGCCGCTCTCGTCGGTGATGTCGGTGATGTTGACGTTAATCAGCACCAGGCCAATCTTCTTCAACTCCGGCTCGACGGAATTCTGAATGTGCTGCAGGAACGTGTCCCGATCGCGGTTGATGTCCTCGATCCGCATCGAGGCGATCACCTGTCGCAGTTGGCCGAAGATGATTTCCTCGGCCTGCTTGCGGATGTCCTGCGTCGTGAGGTCCAGCAGGCGGATGGCGGCGTTGGTCATCACGTCCGGCTGCGTGCCGATGGCGACCGTGAAGACGCTGGGCACATTGACGCGGATGTTCTCGATCGACAGCGCCCCGCGGAGCGGGATTTCAATCTGGATCGGCTCCAGGCTCAGATACCGGTAGTCCTGGAAGAGCGGCACGACGAAGGCGGCGCCGCCATGGACGGTCTTGGCCGCGTGGCCCTGAAACGTCTTGCCGAAGATCACCAGCACCTGGTTGCTGGAGCACCGCTTGTAGTTCGTCTTCAGCAGGATGATGCTGCCAAAGAACAGCATCGCCACGAAGCTTACCAGCACAGCCAACCAAAACAGCGTCTCCGGGGAGGCATTGAAGAGGAAGTCGGCGAGTAACATGGCTTGGTCTCTCGGTAAAAGAATGGCCGTGCGCGATGTGTAGCGGGCTGCCCGCAAGGAACTACGTTTGGACCGGCTCGGCGACACGGCGCACGCGCACCAGGTCGCTTCCCGCAACCGCGACGACTTGGACCGTCTCGCCGGTCTTGAGGCGATCGGCTTCGTCGGTAACAGCCTGAAATTCTACGATGCGATTTTGCATCGTAAGCTGAACTTTACCCGCCCCCTGGCCGTCGGCCGGAATGGGGATGTAGACGGTCGCCCGGCGCCCCAGCGCGTTGCCGATACGTTCGTTGCCGGAGGACCCCAGGCTGTAGATCGTCTGCATTAACCAGTACATCCCATACATGGCGGCCAGTCCAGCGGCCAGGGCCAGCGTCAGCGACGCCGGCCCGCTGAGGCCGGCGCTGATGGCCGCCTTGCCGGTGGCGCCGAAAAACGCGGCGGCGGCCACGAGCGTGCGGAAGGAAATAACGCTGAACAACCAACTGCTGTCGGGATGATGGATGCCGCCGTCGGAGACCTCCGAAAGCGTCGTATGATGATCGCCGGGAACGTCGGCGTCGGCGCCATGGAAGTCGCCGGCATGGCCGGCCGCCCCGCCGGGAAAATCGCCGCCGGCGTGCCCGTCGCCGCCGAAATGGCCGTGGTCGGCGAAGCCTCCGTGATGACCGACGCCATCGGCGCCGTCGTGCCCCAATCCGACGAGCGTCAGCAAGAACTGGCACACCATCACCGTGCCGCCGACGATCGCCGCAATGAGAAAAATCGTTCCTAGCATGGCATTGGCTCCTGGCGACGATAGGCCGCCTCGTATTGTAGCCGGAGCGACATCGTATCCGTTAGGCCGCGAGGAATCCGCCGTAACATTCGGCGGTTGACGCGGCCGCCGACGTATGCGATCCGTTCAGGCAACGGTAAACGTTGACAGCTAATTCGCCCCCCGCCGGGCGTTCTTGGCGACCAACGGACCAATCGCACTGGCGCCGTCCGCGAGGGGGCCCGTCGGCCCCGCAGGCCAGCCGCCCCGGGTGCGTAAACGCCCAAGCGGCCGACCGCGTGGAACGCCGCAAAATACGCGATACGACGGAGGCCGCAACTCAACGCCGCGCCTGTAGTTTCGCCAGGGCCGCCTCGACCGACTCGATTTGCCTGTGGATTTCTGCGAGTTTATCTCGCTGTTGCTGAACGACCTCGGCCGGCGCCCGGGTGACGAATGACTCGTTGCCGAGCTTCCCTTCGATCGACTTGGCAAAGCCCCGGAGCTGTTCAAGCTGCTTCGCGAGCCGCGCCCGTTCGGCCCCGACGTCAATAAACCGGCTCACGTCGACGTGGACCTCAATCGCCCCCCGCGCCCCAGCGACCTGGCCAGTGGCGGCCACGTCCGGCGGCGACGCGTTCGGCCCCCAAGCGGTGCACGTCGCCTTGGCCATCTGCGTGAAGTAGGGCTGCATCGGCTCCAGCAGCCTGGCCGTCGCCTCGTCGCAGCGGACGCGGAACTTCACTGGCTGGCGCGGCGGGATATTCTGCGACATCCGCAGCTCCCGCACTGCGCCCAGCACGCCCTGGAAGTCGGCGAACTGCTCCTCGATCGTCGCGTCGATGCGCGACGCATCGGCCTGCGGCCAATCGGCGATACAGACGCTCTCCGCAGACCGCCTCCCTCGAAGGGAGGGGCTAGGGGAGGGATCAGCCGCAGCGCTCGAACCCAGCCCCGCAAGCCCGCGCTCAGGCGCCACTTTGTTCAGCAATTGCCAAACCTCTTCCGTAAGGAACGGCACAATCGGATGCAGCAGCCGCAACAACGAATCGAGCACATGGGCTAGCACTCGCTGCGCCACCGGCCGCTGATCTGCCACCGCGAAGCGTGCCTTGGTCATCTCGACGTAGTAGTCGCAGAAGTCGTTCCAGGCGAAGGCGTAGAGCAGCCGCGCCGCGTCGGCAAAGCGGTACGATTCGAGGGCCTCGGTGACCTGTCCCGTCACCGTCGCCAGTCGCGACAACAACCAACGATCTTCAAGCGTCAGCGCATCCTCTGAAACAAAACCGGCGATGGCATCGCCGGTCTTCGTCGCAGCGGCGATGGCATCGCCGGTCTTGTTCGCAGCGGCGATGGCATCGCCGGTCTGCGGGCCGGATGCTGCGCCGACTTCGCGTGTACCCGCTTCGCCGGCGATGGCATCGCCGGCCGCTCACTACGGCCCCGCGCGGCAGGGCCTTGTCGGCTTCCGACTCGGCCCATTGCGTGCGGAACGGCTGGCGGCACTTCTCGCACTCGACGCGCGGCTGCGTGCGGTTTTTCTTCGTCTGCGGGATGAGGGCGCCGCAGTGGGGACACTCGAACTCCACTGGCAGGCGGACGTCTTGCGTCTCGGTGCAGAGGTACGCGATGCCGAACCGCAAGGCGTCGGCGCCGAACTTCTCGATCACGTCGATCGGGTCAACGCCATTGCCCTTGGACTTGGACATCGTCTCGCCGTAGCCGTCGAGAATCTTCGGGTGGATGTAGACCTCGCGGAAGGGGACCTTGCCCATGTTGTAGAGGCCGGTCAGCACCATCCGCGCGACCCACAGCGTGATGATGTCGCGGCTGGTGACCAGGACGCTCGTGGGATAGAACTCGGCGAGCTCGGGGGTTTGTATCGGCCAGCCGAGCGTCGAATGGGGCCAGAGGGCGGAGGAGAACCAGGTGTCTAGGACTTCTTCGGACTGCGTGAAGCCCTGCCTCTCGAGTAGCTCAACGACGTTTTGCTCGTATACATCGGGCGCTTCGTTCGTTTCGTCGCGAACACAGACGTACACGGTGAAGCCGCCGCTATCGGGAGCCGTTGCGCGAAACGTCTTTGATGGATCGCCGTCGGCGACATATCGAACGCACGCCTGCGCAGGCTCGAAACACGTTTCGAGACTACCGAGGCGGTCGCTCAATTCGTCCTGGTGCGAATCTGCCAGGGTTTTCAGGCCGTCGCCGCAATATGTTCCCCAACTTTCGTAATGGCGCGACCAAACTACGATCCGATGCCCCCACCACAACTGCCGCCCCACCGGCCAGTCGCGCTTCTCGCCGAGCCAATCGAGGTACGTCTTCCCATACCGCTCCGGCACGATTTTCACGCGGCCGTCGCTAACGGCGTCCATCGCCGATTGCGCCAGCTCGTCCATCTTCACGAACCACTGGTCGGCCAGGTACGGTTCGATCGGCGTCTTCGAACGGTCGGAGTGGGCCAGGTCGATCTCGCGGTCTTCGCGGTCGGTTTCGGGATTGAACAACCCGGCGGCCTCCATGTCGGCAATCACCGCCGCGCGGGCGGTAGTATGCATTTTCAGCCCGCGGTACTTCTCCGGCACGTTGTCGTTCAGCGTCCCGTCGGGGTTCATGATATTGATGGCGCCGATCTCCGGATGGCGCTGCCCGACGGCGTAGTCGTTCTCGTCGTGGGCTGGCGTGATCTTCACGGCGCCGGAGCCGAGCTCCGGCTTGGCCCAGTCGTCGGCGATCAGCGGAATTTCCCGGTCGGCCAGCGGCAGCCGCAGCTTCACGCCGCGCTGGGCCATGTCGCGCAGCCGCTCAAGCTGCGGCAGCATCCGCGCTCGACGCGCCAGCAAATGATCCGCCTGCTCGTTGAGTTGCTCGCGCTCCTTTCCCGTTGCCGCGAGCATGCTTTCCCGCAGCTTGCTGCTTAGCGCGTCGAACGCCCCGGCCGGGTCGGGATGCACCGCCACCGCGGTGTCGCCGAGCATCGTTTCCGGCCGCGTCGTGGCGATCGTGACGAACTCCGGATCGCCGTCGCGCCACGCAGCGTCCTTGATGACCGGGTACTTGAAGTGCCAGAAGTGCCCCTTCACCGGGTCGTGAAACACCTCGTCGTCGCTGACGGCGGTTTGCAGGTAGGTGTCCCAGTTCACCAGCCGCTTGCCGCGGTAGATCTTGCCGTCCTTGAACAGCCGGAAGAACGTCTCGCGGACCGCCCGGGCGCACTGGTCGTCGAGCGTGAACCGCAGCCGCTGCCAGTCGCAACTGCAGCCGAGCTGTTTCAGTTGGCCGAGGATCCGCTTCTCGTACTGGTTTTTCCACTCCCAGATCTTCTCGACGAGCCCCTCGCGGCCAAGCTGGTGGCGGGTGAGCTTTTGCTCCTCCAGCAGCCGCCGCTCGACGACCGCCTGCGTGGCGATGCCGTCATGGTCGGTGCCCGGCATCCAGAGCGTGTTGAACCCCTGCATCCGCTTCATGCGGATGAGGATGTCCTGCAGCGTGTTGTTGAGCGCATGGCCCAGGTGGAGGGCGCCGGTGACGTTCGGCGGCGGGATGACGATGCAGTAGGGCGTCTTCGGGTTGCCAGCCGCGTCCTTCGCCCCCGGCTCCGCGTGGAAATATCCCCGCTCTTCCCAAAACCTGTACCACCGCTGCTGCGCCCCCTGGTGGTCGTACTGCGGGGGAAGATCGCCCAGGGAACCGGACGCGCCGTTGCCATCGCTCATATAAACGCCGATCAAGCTGGATTACCGAGTATTGCTCTGCGTCTCTGCGTCTCTGCGAGAGACGTGCTCCGTAGAATTCTCACG
>QEVI01000113.1 GCA_003576855.1 Planctomycetota bacterium | reverse complement strand
CCGCCGCGGGCCAAAATGGCGCCGCGCGTCGCCTCGCGGGTCCGCTGCGGCGAGACGTCGGCCTTGCGAACCTCGTCGTAAATGGCCGCCGCCTCGTCTGCATGACCGGTGGCGGCCAGGCGCTCGGCGCACAGGATGCATCCTTCGGCCACCGCCACCCGCAGCTTCTGGTCGGCGGTCGACTGCAGCGCTTCGCGCAACACCTTCGCGGCCTGCCCGTTGATGCGGCCCAAGGCCACGGCCGCCGCGGCGGCGGCCTCGCCAGGCTCGCCCCGCAGCACGCCCGCCAGCGGCGCAATCGCCGCTGCACTGCGACGGACGCCGATCGAATTGATGACGCCCACGAGCTGCCGGCCTTTGACGGTCGCAACCGCCGCGATCAGCGCATCGTCGGCCGCCTTGTCGGGAATCGCTTCCAGGGCGATCCGCGACCAACTGCTGAGTTGCGGATCGCCCAGCAGCTTCGCCAATTCGGGAACCGCCGCAGCGCTGCCGACGACCGCAAGCTGTTTGCACGCAATCGCCTTCTCGGCAGGCTGACCGGAGCGCAGAATCTCGATGAGCTGCTGCTCCGTCGGCGGCGACTGAAGATCGGCGGCGATGGCCGGCCCGCCGACGAGCACCGCCACGGCTGCCAGAATCAAAAGCGCAAGCGCATGGATCTTGGTCATGGATCGACCTGTTGTATTAAGAGAACAGTGGGAATGCATGATCGCCATGGGCCGTCGCACCGTTAAATCCGCCAAGGTTCACGCAGCGCTTCGCCGCGCAAGCGGTTGGCCTGCTCGTCGCCCACGAATTCATGCTTGGCCAGGTCGTACTTCAGCGGGCGGCCCAGCGCCAGCGCGATGTTCGTCGCATGGCAGGCGATGTGCGCGTTGCAGGCCGCCACGGCGTTCCCCTTCGGCTGGCTCCGCGTCTTGACGCAGTCCAAAAAGTCCCGCACGTGGAACGTCGCCGGGTAGCCGCCGATCTCCGCCACCTCTCGGCCGGCCAATAGCTCCGGCGAACTAAGGACCATCTTGCCGCTGTCGCCCGCCTCGACCCAGCCGTCCGCCCCCTCAAACCTCACCGGGCACGAGCCGAGCGGTATCCAGCCGTTTTCCCGGAAGATGAGTTCCACGCCGTCGGCGTAGCGGCAGACAATCTCGCCATCCTCCGGCGGGTTGTACTCGACCGGCGCGACCTTCTCGTCGCCGACCGCCCACTGGCAGAGGTCCACGCAGTGCGAGCCCCACTCCAGCACGCCGCCGCCGACCAGGCCGCCGCCCTTCTCGAAGTTGAAGCCGTCCAGCAGCTTTTCGTTGTACGGCCGCCACGCGGCGGGGCCCAGGTACATGTCCCAGTCCACCACCTCCGGCGCCGGCTCCGTTTCGCCCGGTAGCCAGCCGCTCATCATGGCCGTCATCCCCATCGGATGCGCGTAGACCCGCTTCAGCTTGCCCAGCCGCCCCGTGCGCGCCAGCTCGCAGGCGAAGGCGAAGTGGGGAATGTTCCGCCGCTGCGTCCCCACCTGGAACACCACGCCGCTGCGGCCCATCGTTTCCACCAGCGCCAGGCTCTGCGAGATGTTCTTGGTGCAAGGCTTCTCGCAGTACATGTCCTTGCCGGCGCGGGCGGCGTACATCGCCGCCGTGGCGTGCCAGTTCGGACCGGTGGCGATGAGCACCGCGTCGACGTCGCCGCGGTCGAGCAGTTCGCGGAAATCGCGGTAGGTCCGGCACTCGCTGTTGCCGTGGTGCTCGTCGACGATCTTCTTCGCGGCGTCCCGGCGGGCCTGCTTCACGTCGCAGATCGCCAGGCACTGCACGTCCTTCTGCTGCAGAAAGCAGCCCAAGTCGTACGTGCCGCGGTTGCCGATGCCGATGCCGCCGAGCGTCACCCGCTCGCTGGGCGGCACAGCCCCGTCGCGGCCCAGCGCCGAGCTGGGAATAATCTGCGGCGCCGCCGCCGCGGCGCCGGCCGAGAGAGCCGTCTTAAGAAACCGCCGCCGAGGAACTCCCGTAGGCCTGCTCGCCATGAGTGCTCTCCTGAGCCTGATGATGGGCGCGACCAGCCGCCAGACGTTTGGCGCTGCTGCCCGTACGCCCAGGCTGTTTAGCATACCGAGGCGCCAGGCCCGCTACCACCTGGATAAACCGAAGGCCGCCGAATCTTCTCAGCAATCGCCTGCCAGTCGGGCCCGTTAGGCATGATGAACAGGCACTTGCCGTTGCTGCGCGATTCCCAAAGCTCCCCCACCGCCCGTTTCTCCCTCGAATCGTCGTTACTCCACCGGTCCTCCCCCTTGGACTCCACGACGAGGTAACGGCCGTCGTTTAGCAGTGCGACGAAATCGGGATAAAATTTGTCCGTCGACGTTTGCAGCCAGAATGATGACTCCGGCCGCCGGTCCAAATTGCGGACCCACGTTTGCACCCCGTCCAACTGGTCCAGGAATGCGGCGCACTCGAACTCTTCGCCTTCCGACTTCAATTCGCCAATCAGGTGGAACAGCGGCTTGCGGAATTGGTAGCCGCCCTCGTAGTACCAGTTCGGCGAGTAGTTCTCCTCGGTAATCTCAAAGCAAATCTCCGGGCCCACCTCGATTTCCGCCGCATCGACGGAGAACAGCATTCGATGGTAGGCGTTGGCTTTCGCGGCTTGCCGATGCTCGTCGATCTTCTCGGCAATGGCCTTCCGCAGCCGGAACTTCTGCTGCGCTAATTGCTCAATCGTCACCCTGCGGGATTCAATGAGCTCCGACAACACCCGATGTAAAAACAGGGTCGACTCGCTGCGCGTCACGTCCGGATGCGGTATCTGCCGGTCCAGCCAATTCGTCAACCCGGCGATGTCCCAGCCCGGCTCGACGCCCATGAGCTGAAGTTGCCGTTGAGCTTGTTCGACGAATCGAATCTCAACCCGGCCTTGCTCGCTGACGTCGAGTTCGCCCGTTTGTCCGGCGACGTACTGCGAGGGGAAGTCGCTTTCGGAAAGGTTCGCCGCTTGCTCCGACAACCGCCACGCGAAATCGAGGAAATGAGTTTCCTCGAACAACTCGAGCTGCCCGTCGACGCGCACGGCCAGCGCAGGCACGCGAAAGCTTGCCGCAGCCGAAGGCTCGCCCGCGACCACCGTTCGCCCGTGCGATTCGTGATAAACGCGCTCCACCGCCCGCCGTCCCTCCGGCGTCACAAAACAGGCTTCCAGGCTCGCCCGCTCGGCGTCGCTGATCCTCCCCGATACGGTGAACGCGCGGGTTTGATCGTCGAAGGAAACCCGCTCCCGCAATTCGGACGGCAATACGGCAAGGTTCGGGACCTCGGCGACAACCGCCGCCGATTGCACAAACAGCGGATGCGCCTGGTCGAACGTCGTTTGCGTTTCGACGGGCCGAACCAGCTCCTCGACCTCGATTCGCTCAAAGCCGCTTTCCACCAGCGCGTCCTTCAGCGACTGCGCCGCTTCAATGAAGCGAGCCGAGGCGGCGAAGGCATACGCGCAGTTCAGCGCTGCATGGTGCTTTCGCCTCGCCCGCGGCAATCGCAAAATGCGGCCCAGCAACTGCTCCACCGCCGTCGCCGAGCCCAGTTCGGCCACGCTGCAAAGCACGTAAGCAAACGAGCAGTCCCAGCCTTCCTTAAGCGCCTGTACGGTAATGATGAACCGAATCGGGCAACTCCGGTCGAATACCGGTACGCCGTCCAACTCGCGGGTTTGGCCCGTGGCTACGGCTATCTGCTCTTCCGGTATGCGGAACTCCTCCATCAACGTCTGTTTGACGGTTTCGACGGTAAGCGTGGCCCGCGTTTGGCTCCGCGCTTGCGCCTGCAGCAGCACGATCGGCCGGATGTACTCCCCCGTCTGCCGCTCTTCTTCGATTGCGACTCGTTCCAGTTCTCGTTGCGTGCCGATCGCTTCGCTGACGACTTCTTTCCAATCCGCCCGCGTCTGCAGTTTGATCGGCAGCTTGACCATCTCTTCGGCCTTCAGTTCGGCGGCCGACACGTGGTGCAAGACGTTGCTCGCAAATCGGCCCTGCTCCGGCCGATGCATTAGTTCAGGCGTCGCCGTGAACTCGATAATGCAAGACGGATTGAACCGCGCCAGCGTGTCGAACGAAAGCTGGGTACGCGCGTTGTGCGCCTCGTCCATCAACACCACAGGCCGCCACAATCGCAGTGCATTGCAGAGCGAATAGGGAATCGTCCCGTCTTCACGCCGCTCAAGCTGTGATTCCAGTTCGGCCGACAGCCCCGTGAAATGGTGCTGCAACGCGCCGGCCGACTCGTAGACCTTCAGCCCTTCGGTATCGTCCCGCCGCAGGGCTTGCAGCGTGGATACGATAATCGTCGTCTCGCCCGCCAGCGTTGAGCGCCGCACATAGAGGGCTTCGGCCAGGTCCAACACCGTGACTTGCCCGCTGAATTGTTGCGCTACGGCTTGCCGGTACGGGTGGTTCCGGTCCTGTAGGGCGGTTAGCGTCTGCAAGCGAATTGCATTGGAGGGCGCGAGCCAAAGACAGACCGCCCGCTCCGCCTGCAAATAGTTTGTCGCCGCTTTCCCCAGCGCGTGGCACGCCAACAGCGTCTTGCCGCCCCCGGTCGGCACGCGCAGGCAAACATACGGCAGCGCCGGCAACTGCGGAACCGCCCGGTACGGCCGCTCCGTTTGGATGACGAACGCTGCCTTAGCCCCGTGCGTCGTGCAGACCTGCAAATAGCCTTCAAGCGCTGCGAGGCTGCGCTGCTGATACTCGCGAAGCTCCAGCATTACTCGACCACCTGGAACTCGAACGTGCGGGCTTCGGCGATCCGCTGCGAAGCGTCGAGCACTTCCAAGCCTACCAGGTTGCCCGCCGCGTCGTAGTCGAGGATCACGCCCGGCTTGTCCTCGTCGCTCTCGGCGACGGCGGCGTCCGAGAATTGCACCGTCAGCGTGTCGGTGCGGGCATCGTATTTGGCTTTCATGGTCGGCTCCGGTAACGGTCTATCTTACTTGTGCGGTAAACGGTGACCACCTCCGGCGGCTCGCGATCGACGTCGACGAACACCCGCAGGAGTTGATCGCCGGTGAGGCCTTGCGCGACGATCCGCCCCTCGCGCACCGGAATCACTTCCTCGGGCGCCGCCAGGATTTGCCGCACCTCGGCCTCGTCGATCTGCCGGCGAGCCATTTGTTCCTGGGCATGATCGGTCAGCACGGCTGACGGCAGCTCCATCAGGTCACCTTGATCCCATAGGGAACCTGTTTGAACGTCACCCGTTCGCGCTTCAGCCGCGGCGGGCTCAGTCGGCAACCTTCGCCGTAGACGGTTTTAGGTCCGTCATGCTGCGGAAGGCCCGCCAGCGTTATGCTGGTCAGCACATTGCCGCCGTCGGGCCGCTTGTCGCCCAACACGCCGTTGAAGAGCAGGTAGATCGCCGTGCCGTTGTGAACGCCCAACAGCGGCGTCCGGCCGGCTCGCTTGGGAATCGGCTCCCCCGTCTCCGTGAAGTAAATGTGCGCAGCCAGGTCAGCGAACCGCACTTCAGGAGAAATGTTGCCTGCTTGGTCAAATAGTCCTGCCCCGAGCGTGCAATATCGAAAGCCGCCGCCTAAGCCCGGCGTATCGCCGTACCCCTCAATCGCCTTACGAATGCGCTGCGCCGTGACGTCGCGGGATATGGCTTCGTCCATTTCCACCACGATAAAACGTCGAGAACCTCCGTCGGCCGTATTCTGCGCGAGCACTGCATGGGCCGTTGTGCCCGTCCCCGCGAACGAATCGAGCACGATGCAGTCGGGAGGCGCACAATGGTCGATTACCTTCTGGATGACGCTGATAGGCTTTGGAAAAGCAAATACCCTTCTACCAAGAATGTCTCCAACTTCTTTTGCCCCGGATAGCGCCCTGAACTCCGTCCAGAATGATGAGGCGGGCATTCGTTCCTGTGTTTCGCTCAGAAATCGCTTCTTGCGAGGTTTGCCACGCGCAGGGTTCGGCGGCCACCAAATGCGGTTATCGGCCAACAGGGCTCTGTATCCCGCTTCATCAGTTATCCATCCCTTCGCAGGATCAGGCTTCCATACGTTGCTTGTGCCGGGCTGCTCCATGTTGTACGCATGGAGATTGGGTCGCTCGGTCGCCGTTGCTTTTCCCGTCAATGGGTCGGTTACGTAGGGGCCGCGCGGGTCGTTATCGGGATTCTTGAAGTCGCTACGGTCGATGCGCCGACCGAGTATGGACGCGCCGTGAGAGCGTCCATAGGCGATGATGTACTCATGGTCGGGTGATAGGTACGTCTTAACTCGATTATCTGTGTTTCGCGTGTTCCATACAAACGACCCAATGAAGTTTGCTTTTCCGAAAACCTCATCGAGCATGAGTCGCAAGTGCGCCAACTCCGTTTCATCCAAGGAAATCAGGATTACGCCATCCTCGGTAAGGAAGTTGCGCAGCAATGACAATCGCGGATACATCATGCACAGCCATTTATCGTGCCGCGAAAGGTCATCGCCCTCCTTGCCGACGGTCTTGCGCAGCCAGCGGCGGATTTCAGGGCTGTTTACGTTGTCGTTGTAGACCCAATTCTCATTGCCCGTGTTGTACGGCGGGTCGATGTAGATGCACTTCACCTTCCCGGCGTAGTACGGCAGCAGCGCTTTGAGCGCCAGCAAGTTGTCGCCCTGAACCAGAAGGTTGCCGCTGCCCGCGTCCCCCACCGAAAGCGACTTGTTGCACTTCAACAGGTGAAAAGGAACCTCCCGGTGGTGGTTCAGCACGGCCTTCTTGCCAACCCAATCCAGCTCCGGCATCGCTCGCTATTCCCCGGCGAGGCTTCCAAAAAACGGCCATTCTACCGGCACGGTACATCGGCCGACAGAGGCCGGTCCTGCCCATGACACGGGCGCCGATGCACCGGGTTCCTCGCTGCCCGCGCCGGCGGTTCTCTGCCGCTAGGCAGCCGGCCGCCGCCAAAAGATTTTTTTGTGGAAATTGGCCGCGCCCTTCTCTACAACGACGGACCGGCGCACCTGCCAACGTCGCGCTCTAGACGCCGGGGCCCTCGCTCGCCGCTTCCTAGCCTCTCACGGACGCCCATGGAAGCTTCGGCAGCGACCCCAGCACCGGCCGCCAAACGGCCGCCGGCCAGTTCGCGCGACCGCGATCTTTGGCAACTTGAGATAATGCACGCCGAGCCAACCCAGGCTCGCGCGCCCCGGGCCGCTGCGCCGGTGCAGCGCTATGCCCCGCGGGCTGCGGTCGCGCTATTGATCGGACGCGACCGTGCCGGCTTCGAGCACGGTTTGAATCTCCGCGGCGGTCATGCCCCGGTCGAGCATGTCGGTCTTCAGCTTCGCGAGGATTTCGTCTCGCCGTATCTGCCGGTAGTAATGGGCCGCGATCGTCACCGTGCCGCAGACCAGTCCGCCGACGATGGACACCACGGCGATGAGCTCGCCCGGATTGAGCTGCTGGAGATCGTACATTGCGTCCCTCCGCGCTGCGTGCCAAGAAAAGCCGCCTGCAGTCCATTCGCATCCTAGCCGGCGGATCTTGGCGAAGAAAGCGCATAGAAACCCGGGGTCGGAGTTCTTGCGCAACTGGCGACTCGCCGCCAAAGCCCAGGTAATGAAGCCGTTCAAGCCGATGACAGGTGGCGCGTTTTTGACACACGCGTCGGCGCCACCGTTACGCCGCTCTGCCGGGCGGCGGCCTTGGCGCACAGTTTGCCTCTTCGGTCTTCAAGAGCAAGCGCCGCCGTTGCGCGCTTGCCGTTCCACACGCGTCCATGCCTGATCCTGGCGGTCAGGGAGTTGTCAGCCATGTCGCCGCTACCATATCTCCGCGTCGGTTTAGGTCTCTCTATTGCCGTAGCGCTGGCGCCCGGCCGGCTGTTACAGGCCCAGGAGCCGCAACCGGCCGCCCCGGCCGGCGACGCCGTACACGTCTTGGAGCAAGGGCCCATTCACGAGGCCTTCGCCGAGCCGGTGGCCCTGGAACCGGGCGAGCCGCTGGTCGTGGCAAAGGCCCCGCCGGAGCCGGTCAACGAGCTCCCGCCCGACGTCCGGCCCGAGGGGCACAACGTCGAGTGGATCCCAGGCTACTGGATGTGGAGCGATCAGCAGCAGGATTTCATTTGGGTCAGCGGCGTGTGGCGCGACATCCCGCCTGGGCGCCGCTGGGTGCCGGGGCACTGGACCAAAGCAGAAGGCGGATACACGTGGACGCCCGGCTTCTGGGCCGGGGTGCAGGTCGAGCAGGTCGAGGTCCTGCCGTTGCCGCCCGATTCGCTGGAAGCCGGGCCGTCGAGCCCGGCGCCGGGCGATAACTACTTTTGGATTCCCGGCTGTTGGATCTACCGCAACACCGCCTACGTGTGGCGACCGGGTTATTGGTACGCCGGCCAGGCCAATTGGCTCTGGGTGCCCGACCACTATTGCTACACGCCGTACGGGGCGATCTTCGTGAACGGGTATTGGGACTATCCGCTCGCGTCGCGCGGGCTGCTGTACGCGCCGGTCTGGTGGTCGCAGCCGATCTACGCCCGGCCGGGATATTTCTATCGCCCCTACAGCCTCGTTAACACGGCGCTGCTGCTGACGGCGCTATTCATTCACAGCGACCATCATCACTACTACTACGGCTACGGCGGCTGGCGACACGACTTCTACCGGCCGTGGTGGAGTTTCGGCTACGGCGGACGCTGGAACGTGTACGATCCGTTCTTTGCGTATCACCGCTGGCACGACGGCCACAATCGCCATGACTGGGTCGATCGCGTCGAGCGGGACTTTCACCGGCATCAAGACCATTTCGCCCAGCACCGCGGCCCAAGCGGCGAGGGCCGGCCCGGCGGGCCTGGCGCGGGCCGGGGGAACCGCGGCACGGACTTGGTCCGCACCGTCAGCGAAGTCCGTCGCGACAACGACTTGCCAGTCGCGCTGCGCGACGTGACGCCGTCGGAAAAGGAGGTCGTGCGACAACGGGTCGAGAACTTCCAACGGATGCAAGACGCCCGTCGCCAAGCGCTCGCCCGGTTGAGTCAAGATCGAAGCGGACGGCCTGGCGATAGTCGACCGGGCGACATCGGCAGAGACCGGGCGACGGCCGGCGCGAACATCGCCGGCGCCGATGGCCCACCAGGGCCGCGCCTCGACGGGCCCCGCAATCAAGGGGCAACAGGCGGGCTCGCCGTCGATCAGCCAGGGTCGCGACCTGGGCCGCGCACGGCGTTTCGTCTGCCGCCGGTGGAGCGAGCCGACGGCAACGCGGCCGCCATTGCTGGGCGGCCTGGCGGCGCGGACCGCAGCGCCAGCGGACGTGCTCGCGGCGACGGACGGGTCGTCCTGCCACAGGGCCAAACGACCGACGGCGTCAGGCCGAACGTCCAGCCGCTTCGTCGCGGCGAGTTCGTAGAGGGGAGCCAAGCACAAGGCCGCGCGCGGGTGGTCGTACCCGGCGCTGACGCGGCCAGCGGTCCCGATCGTTCCGCCGTCGATTTCGGACGGCCACAGACAGCGCGGCCGCAGTTTCGTCCAGGCGCGAGCGACTCGACGACCGACCCATCAGGGGCGGCGGCTCGTGCAAGACAGCTCAACCCGCCGACCGTCCAGTCCGGCCCACCCGCCTGGCGCAGCGGCGGTGAACTGCGTGGCTATCGAATCCCGCCAGGCGCCGAATTCCGCGGCGGCCGCATGTCGCCGCCGGACGGCGGCCAGCGGACGATCCAGGTACCGTCGGCGGTACAGCCGCGCGTGGGGCCGCCCAGCGATGGCGCCTCGCGGGCAATTCGCGTCCCGCAGGGGGGCGAGCCGCGGGGCTTCCGTCTGCCTTCCGGCGGCGGTCAGCCGAGCTTCCGAGCGATGCCCCAGGGGGGCGGGCAAGGCAATGTACGCTCGTTCCCCGGGGGCGGACGGCCAGAGATGCGCGGCAGTTTCGATCGCGGCGGCGGAGGCGGCGAGGGACGTGGCGGAGGAGGCGGCCGCGGGCGCAATCGCGACTAGCGCCGGCGCGAAATGTCTGTGATTCGAGGCTCCGGCTGCTGACGCAGCCGGCTCGCTTAAGCGAGAAGCCGGCGAGCGGCAATTTGGTAGGACACAGCCTATACTGAGCAGCATCGAAGCAAGCCCCCAAGCCGACCTCGCGCGAGCCGCCAGCGTAAGCTGGCGGAGCCCCAACGCACATGCCCGTCTGGCTAGTAACCTCGACGTTCTACGGGCAATGGCTCCCCGGCGACGAGCGGGGTTCGGTCACTAGCGTTCGCGACCGCCGCCCCGGCGACGCACCCACGCGCTGCCGCATTGAGCACGACCGCCCAGGCCAGCCCTACGAGCCGTCGCTTCCCGGCTTGCGCGGCGCGTCGGCAGCTCGTCGGGCAACCCCATTTCCGTCACGCGTCCGCAGGCCGAGGCGATCCTGGCGCAGTTTCAAGAGACTGCCGCCCATCGCGGATGGGCGTTGAGCGCCGTGGCGATCATGTTTAACCATGTGCATCTTGTCGTCGAGGCGCCGCCGTCGGTAGGCAAGTCGCAGCTACTGCGCGATTTCAAGAGCTACGCCGCCCGACGGTTGAACCGACAGTTCGGCGCGCCAGCGTCCGGCGGCTGGTGGACCCACGGCGGGTCGTGCCGCGTGGTTGCGGATGTGGCCAGCGCAGTCGACTATGTGTGTTGTCGGCAGCCTAATCCGCTTGTTGTTTGGAGGGGGGACTCCTCCCGCTGACGCGGGAGGCTCGCTGACGCGGGAGGCTCGCTGACGCGGGAGGAGTGTGCGCTTAGTAGCGTATGAGGATCTCGCCGGCGTCGATGCCTTCGAGGGCTTTGAAGCTGCCGTCGGCGATGGCGGCGCCGAGCTCGGCGGCTTGGCTGAAGTAGGCGTTGCTCGGGCGGCGGCCCGTGTATGCGTCGGCGAGGCGCTGGCAGAGGAGGTCGGCCGCGTCGCGGGTCATTTCGTCGTCCTGCCGGGCGCCGTAGAGCGCGGTGCATAGAATCGTGATGAGATCCTGGCACCGCTGCGACAGCTCGCTCATGCGGCACTGCCGATCGGCCAGCGCCAATTGAAACTTGCTCATCGTGCGGGAGATTTCCAGGGCCATTCGCTGCAGGTGCTCGCAGGCGAACTCCGCGTGCCGGCGCAGTGCGGGGGGCGTTTCTTCCGGCAACTCCGGTCGAGCGGGCCGCGAGAGCCGTCGCCGGGCGGCCCAGTTCAGGTACGGCATGGCCGCGCTCCACAGCGCGAACGCATGCAGGGGATTCCAGAGATTGGGCTTTTTAATTCCCCGCTCGGCGAGGCGCTTGCCGATCGGCTCGAAATAGGTCTTGCCGTGTTCTTTGACGAGCGACTTGAAGAACCCCATAGAGAGCATCTCGCCCTCGCCTTCGTAGATGCAGGGGGCGAGATACTCGTGGATGTGGTCGCCAAAGGGATGGCCGACGAGGAACGATCGCCCGCCGTGCGTTTTCATGAAGTATTCGACGGCGGCGTGCTTTTGGGCTTCGCTGCCGAAGATTTTGGCGACGACGCATTCCATTTCGCCGCGATAGCCCTGGTCGATGAGCTGCGAGCACCAGGCGACCAGCGCATCGCAGCCGACGATCAGGCCCGCCAGTTCGCCCATGCGGCGGCGCACCAGCTCGCGGTTGGCAATCGGCTGTCCGTAGGTGATGCGATAGTTCGCCCAGGGGATCATGCTGGCGAGCATCATGCGCATCGTGCCGGCGGCGCCGGCGCAGAGCGAGACGCGTCCCAGGTTCAGGCCGTGATAGGCGATCGTCAGCCCGTCGCCGCGCCGCGGTTCGAGCAGGTTTTCCTTCGGCACGCGGAGGTCTCGAAAGACGATGCCGCGATTGTAGGTCCGCTTCAGCGCCCAGAGGCCGTATTTGCGTAGCTGGAAATGCTCGTTCTCTTCGGGAGGCAATTCGGCGACGAGCACGGCCGGCTTGCGGTCGATGAGGCAGACCAGTCCGATCATCCGGCCGGGGACGATGTTCGTGATGAAGAGCTTCTCGCCGTTGACGACGTAGTCGTCGCCATCGAGCACGGCGGTGGTTCGCAGGGCCGTCAAGTCGCTGCCGGCGGCGGGTTCGGTCAGTGCGAAGGCGCTCAGCCGCTCGCCAGAGGCCAATAGCGGCAGGAACCGCTGCTTTTGTTCTTCCGTGCCGAAGGTGCGCACCGGGTCGACGGCGCCGATGCAACCATGGACCGACGCCATGCCGGCGACGGTCGGGTCGATCGTCGCCATGCGGGTGAGAAAGGCGGCGAAGGCGGGGAAGGGGGCGCCAAGTCCGCCGTACTGGCGGTCGACGAGCAGCCCCCAGTAGCCCGCCTGGGCGAGGTCGGCGAGCACCTGATCGGCCACTTTGCCGTCTTGGTTGTCGAGCGTGCCGGCCTGGCGATGTCGCTTCACGACGGCGATCGAGTCGTCCATCACCTTCTGCACGTCGGGGCTGACCTCGACGGGGGCGCTGGTGAACAGCTCCACGGGGACGCCGCGGTCCCAGACGGCGCGATGAGCCGGGCTGCTGACGGTTTGAAAGGCGCGGGCGAACATCCGCTCGACATGATCGTCGGCGGCGTCGATCGCTCCGGTGCGGCGGGCTTCGTCGGCGCTCTTTCCGCCGAGCTTAAGAGCCGTTTCGGCAAACGAGGGGGTTGCCGTCCCCGGGTTCGCGGCTGGATCTTCCACGCGCGTAGCCATGTGAGGAGCCCTCCAAAGGGATGTGCTTGCCACTTGTATTGTACACTGCCCGCGAGGTTTTTAGGCTCCCGGCGGCGAACCGGCCCGGCGTATAATTGCAGGTAACTTCGCCGGTCCGCGGCAAGATTCAGATAGCAAGACTAAGCAATGACGCCTATTGCTCTTAACGAAGCGCAGCAGTAGTTGGCGGAACTGGTCGCGGGAATCGCCTACAGGCCCACTGAGGAAACTGCTTCGATGCACGACGCCCGCATAGATAAGCTTGCCGAGTTGCTGCTCGACCACTCCTGCCGCCTCCAAGCGGGCGAGCACGTGCTGATCGAAGCGTTCGACTTGCCGGAGATGAACCTCGTCTGCGCGCTGGTGGAAGGCGCCGCCGCGCGGGGCGCCGTGCCGCTGGTCTCCACCAAGAGCAACGCCGTGCTCCGTGCGCTTTATCGCACGGCCACGGCCGAAAGCATGCAGGCGGCGGCGCGTTTTGAAAAGGCTCGCATGGAATCGGTGCATGCGTACATCGGCGTTCGCGGGGCGGCCAACAGCAGCCAGCACGCGGACGTGCCGCAGGACCGCATGGATTTGTACCAGCAGCACTGGTGGCATTTCGTTCACAGCGAGGTCCGCGTTCCACGCACGAAGTGGGTCGTGCTGCGCTATCCGACCGACTCGTTCGCGCAGGCGGCGGGGATGAGCACCGCGGCGTTCGAGGATTTTTACTTCGACGTCTGCACGGCCGACTACCAGGCCATGAAGGCCGCGCAGGAACCGCTCGCGGCGCGGATGCGGGCCGCCGACCGCGTAAGAATCACCGCGCCCGGCACGGAGCTGGAGTTTTCGATCAAAGGGATCCCGGTGATCCCCTGCTTCGGCGAGCGGAACATTCCCGACGGCGAGGTGTTCACGGCGCCGGTGCGCGACAGCATCAACGGCGTCATTCGCTTCAACACGCAAACCCGCTACCAGGGAGTCGTCTTCAGCGACATCGTGTTTGAATTCAGCGAGGGACGGATCGTGAGCGCCACGGCCAACAATACGCCGCGGATTAACGCGATTCTCGATTCCGACGAAGGCGCCCGCTACTGCGGCGAATGGTCGCTGGGGACCAACAACCGGGTCCGCCACCCGATGCTCGATACGCTGTTCGACGAGAAGATCGGCGGCAGCTTCCACCTCACGCCGGGCAACGCCTACGAAATCGCCGACAACGGCAACCGCAGCCGCATTCACTGGGACCTGGTCCTAATTCAGCGCGAAGATTATGGCGGCGGCGAAGTGTGGTTCGACGGCGAGTTGATCCGCAAAGACGGCCGGTTCGTGCCGGCGGATTTGCAGGGGCTCAACGCGGGGCTGTGACTTAGAGCGTGTCTTCAAATTGCGTGATAACATAAAAAACGCTACGACTCCGCCGTTTTGGTTTCCTGGTCAAGGAAGACGGAGCCGTAGCGATGAAGC
>QEVI01000112.1 GCA_003576855.1 Planctomycetota bacterium | reverse complement strand
GCTCGCCGGCGCCGTGCAGAAACAAGACCAACGGAAACTTCGTTTCCGGGTCGCGGTTCTCGGCCTCGTACCCCCACGGCTTGAGCAGGCGGTAGGGGAGCTTCAGGCCGTCGGCCCCCTCGTATTGCCGGGGCTCAAAGACCTCCAGGGGATCGATCGTCGTCGCCTCTTCCTTCGCAGTGACAGCATCCTGGGCGGACATGGCATTGATGGCAAGGAGCATGGACAGAGCAGCGCAGCACGACCAATAGCACACTCGCATAGCAAACCTCCGCGGGACGAGCCTAGAGTATCTCGGCGCCCATTGTAGCCGCTCCCGCGACCGCTGGCAGGTCGCCGCCGCCAGGCCGGTGGGGCTTGCCGCAATTCGAAGCGGGGAGGCGGGAGGTCAGCAGCGGGGGTTTCTCAATCACGGCGCACTGAAACACGTGCTCGGCTGGCGCCGGCGGCGGTCGGCATGGCCGCGCGCCGCCGCGTGGGATATACTGCGGCGTCCGTTTTCCCGGCCGCGACCGACCGCTTCGCGTCGCCGTCCGAGGCCGACCGGCGGCGATACGGGTCGCCGGGATCGTACCATCGCTCGGTTCAGTCGATGCCCAAGTATGTCGTTCGCCATGGCGTGATGCGCAACCTCGGGGTGTTTTCAACCCGCGGAGAGGCCTACGCGCGCGGCATGCAGGTGATGGTTCGCACCAGTCGCGGCCTGGAGGTCGGCGAGGTCCTTTGCGAGGCGACTGAACACGTACTGGCAAGCATGCCAGAAGCCAAGGGAGGACAGATCCTCCGCGAGCAGAACGACGAGGACGTCCGCGAACTCCGCCGCCTGGCCGAACAGCAGCAGCGAGAACACGACGTCTGCCGCCACTGCATCGCCGAATTGAATCTCGACATGCACCTGGTGGACGTCGAACGGATTTACGGCGGCGAACGGGTGATCGTCTACTATTTGGCCGAGGAGCGGGTCGACTTCCGCCAACTCGTCAAGAACCTGGCCAAGGAATTCCAGACGCGGATCGAAATGCGCCAGATCGGCGTTCGCGACGAGGCCAAGCTGCTGGCCGATTACGGCGATTGCGGCAAGCCGGTGTGCTGCAATACGCACCTATCGGAAATGCCGCCCGTATCGATGCGGATGGCCAAGCTGCAGAAGGCTACGCTGGACCCCAGCAAAATCTCCGGCCGTTGCGGCCGGCTCAAGTGCTGCCTGCGGTACGAATACGACGTCTACCAGGACCTGCAAAAAGACTTGCCGCCCATCGGCGCCCAGATTATTACGAATAAAGGACGAGCCCAGGTGCTGGCGCAAGAAATCCTCGCCGGCCAAGTGCTTGTGCAAATGGAGGACATGCGGCGGCTGGTGATCGACGCGGCCGACGTGCTGACGGTCGTCAGCCGCGGCGGCTCGCGCCATAAACCGAAGCGGCAGCCAGCGGAGCTTGACGGCGGCGTTGCACAGGCCGAATTGCCGGCCGAGGAGCCCTACCAGCAGCAGCCGTGGGACGAGGCCCTGCCGCCGGACGAAGGCTAGCCTGGAGTCGGCGATTCGCCAGCGGCCGCTCGGACGTTCGCCTGCCCGTAGCCTGCGGCCGCCGGCGCGTGCGCGTGGCCGCTGGTTCCTGGGCCCTTGATACACAACCAGCGCTTCGTCGTATAATTGAACTGAACCGACGTCGTGGCTGATCCGGCCGCGAGCGTCGTACCACCGACGAGACCACGATGCCCAGTTCCGTACATCCCATCGCCGAGCTACTGCGGCGCGACCGACGTTACCACTTCGACGCGTACGTGTTCGTGTTCGAAGCCCTGCGCTACGCCCAGGAAAAAATGGGCCTGGGCGCCGAGGCGCCGGCCGACGAGCAGGCCGAACGGCACGTGACGGGGCAACAGCTTTGCGAGGCGATGCGGCGCTACGCTCACGAGCAGTACGGTTATTTGGCCAAACAGGTCCTCAATCATTGGGGCGTGCGAAGCACCAGCGATTTCGGCGAGATCGTCTTCAACCTCATCAAAATCGGCCAAATGAAGAAGACGGCCGACGATCGCCGCGAAGACTTCGACGACGTCTTCGACTTCGACGAAGGCTTCCAGCACAGCTTTCAGATTTCGTCGATCGACGCCGAGGAGGCGTAAAACGTGTCCCGCCCCCGGGCGTCCGCCCTCCCGCCTCCGCGCCCGCTCGACCGCGGCGACGAATTGACGCAAGCCTCTCACGGGCAACTTATTGCGTCGAGCGCCCTGCTGGCCGCGTGGCTGGCTTTTCTGGCCTGGATGGCGCTGGCGACTTGAAGGCGGCATGCTCTCAAGGTGAAATAAACGCTTACCGGCGCGGCTAGACGACGGCTTCCCAGCCAGTCGCCGCGGATGAATTCCATACGATTCGAGTTGCTACCCCATGAAAGTCGTACCACTGGGCGACAAGCTGGTTGTCAAACGATTGGAGTCCAACGACAAAACGACCGGCGGCATCCTCCTGCCGGACGCCGCGCGACAAAAACCGCAACAAGGACGCGTTCTCAGCGTCGGCGACGGCCTCATGCTGCCAGACGGAAAACGCATCGCCCACGAAGTCAACGAAGGGGATCGCGTCGTCTTCGGCAGCTATGCCGGCTATGAGGTGACGATCGACGACGAGAAGCTGCTCATTCTCAGCGCCCACGACGTACTGGCCATCCTCCGCTAGCTCGCCCGTTCGCGCTGGCGGCCTGCCAGAGCGGCATCGTTTCTTTCCCGCCAAACTGTCGAAGGCTCGACAGCCGTACGCCGGCTCGCGCCTGGTTGCCAATCCCGCGCCGTCGCCGGACAATTGGTAAGACTCTCGCAGAATGGGAGATCGGCCGCGAACCGCCGCGGTCATTGCGTCGACCTGCCGCCGTCAATGGATTCCCCCTTGTTGCTGAAGGAGTGCGACATGCTTCGCCCGATTGCCGTGTTGTCAGCAGCGTGGGCCTTGGCCGCCGTCGCCTCGGCAGCCACCGCGCCGGCCAGGCCGCGAGCCTCCGAACTGGTGGACCGCGGCATTGCGTACCTGGCTGGCGCCCAGGCCGATGACGGGTCCTTCAGCAAAGGCGCCGGGCCAGCCGTCACGGCGCTCGTCGCCACCGCGATGATCGAGAACGGCCGCTCGCCGAGCGACCCGGTCGTCAGCCGGGCGCTGGCGTACGTCGAGCGACACGTGCGGCCCGACGGAGGCGTGTATGCCGAGGGGTCCAAGTACCGCAATTACGAGACCTGCCTGGCGATTCGCTGCTTCTCGGCGGCCAACAACGGCGGCAAATACGACGAGCTGCTCCAGCGGGCTGAAGCCTACGTCAAGCAGGCCCAATGGGACGAGGGGGAAGGCCACGACAAGTCCAGCGACTACTACGGCGGCGCCGGCTACGGAAGCCACAATCGGCCCGACCTCTCCAATACGACGTTCCTGGCCGACGCCCTGCAGGCGGTCGGAAACGGCCCGGACGACCCGGCCGTCCAGCGGATGCTCACCTTCGTTTCCCGCTGCCAGAATCTTGAATCCGAACACAACCAGTCGCAGTTCCCGACGCTCAATCCCGATGGCGGCTTCTACTACACCATCGCGGCGGGCGGTTCGAGCCAGGCCGGCAACACGCCCAACGGCGGCCTCCGCAGCTACGGCTCGATGACCTACGCGGGCCTCAAGAGTATGATCTTCGCCGGCGTGGATAAGAACGACCCCCGCGTGAAGGCGGCCGTCGAGTGGGCCCGGCGGCATTACACGCTCGACGAAAACCCCGGCATCGGCGACGCCGGCTTGTATTACTACTTCCACACCTTCGCCAAAGCGCTGGATGCCATGGGCGAACCCACCGTCGTCGATGCCGCGGGCGTCGAGCACGATTGGCGCCAAGAACTAGTGGAGGCCTTGGCCGAGCGCCAGCAAGACAACGGTAGCTGGGTAAACGCCAACAGCCGCTGGCTCGAGGGAGATCCAAACCTGGTCACCGGCTACGCGCTGCTAGCGCTCTCCTATTGCCGCCCGGAGCGCCCGTGATTGGTAATCGTGTTCGGTGATTCGTGATCCGTGAGTGGTCCTGCTGGCTCTCCTATTGCCGCCCGTAGAGCGTCTGGAGGTCGCCGGACCGGGCCCGCGACCTGCGCGGCCCGGTCAATTGCTCTTCTCCGCGGCGAGGCGATTTGGTACGAAGCCCGCCCTTAAGCTCGCCGCAGCCTGCGGCGGATGCTTGGCCTTGCGCCCGCCGTGAGCCGCTTCAGGAAGAATCGGCCCGCTCGAGCGCAACACTACCGCTGCCTCGTACCGGGGTCATTGGCATGGACTTCGCCGCTACGCCCGCTCCGCCGCGCCGCCTGATTCGCCGCATTCTTCCCTGGGTTTCGGCTATGGGACTCTTCGGCGGCGGCGGTTATGGCGTCTATTGCTACGACGCGCCCGCCGCCGGTCCCGGCGAACCTCTTGCGGCGGCGAGCCAAACGTCCGCCCCCTTCGCAGCGCGCGAAGAGATCCAGCAGTTGTTCTCCACGCCGGCGACAGCGGCCAATCAGGCGCCCGCCGCCGCGCCGGCCGCGTCGCACGATGCGGCCCGCTATACCGCCGTCGCCGCTCCGGTCGGCCAGATCGCAGCGCCGGCGCCGCCTGCAACGGACACGCCCGCCACTGTATCGCCGGCTGCCGCCGACGCGGAACCGACGAACCCCTTCCAGGCGGCGCCGCACACCGCCCCGCCCGCCGAAGCAAGGCCAAAACTTGTCGCGGCGGCCGCTTCGCCCATCGAACTGGCTCGAGGCCAGGAGCCGACGGCCGAAAACCCGCTACGCCGCGGCGGCGCCAGCGCCGCCTTCGCCAACGCGGAGCCGACCGCGGCCACGCAAGCCCCAGCAGACGCCGAGCTTTACCAGCCGACCGCTACCGACGCCCCGGCGGCTAGCGCCGCCGCTGCGGCGGCCAACCTGGCCTCGCGTTACGAGGCGAGTCCCGCGCCCGTCGCGGGGACGGAAACGGCGGCGCCCAGTGCGGCGTCGATGTTCTCGACCGAACCAACGGCGGCGCCGGTGGCACAGACCGTGGCGGCGGCCGCACCGTTGCCGCCCAATGCCGAGCCGGCGCTGGCGGAACCGCCGCCGGCGGAATCGGCCGGCGGCGCTCAGCCGCAGCCCAGATTCGCCCCCCTGGCGGCGCAGCCGCTGCGCCCTCAAGCCCCCGCGCCGCAGCTCGCCGAGGCCGCGACTGAAGCGCCAGTTGCGGCCGCGGACTCGGCGCCGCAGTTCGCCGGGACGCACGCAGCTTTTGAGAGCGCGACGCCCGCGCCGGACGTCGCCGCCATCGAAGGCGGCGGCCGCCCCGGCGACCGATCGCTGGAAGGCGTGCAAGCCCCCACGCTTACCGTCGAGAAGCTTGCGCCGCCGGAAGTGCAAGTCGGCAAGAGGTGCACGTTCGCCGTCAAGGTGCAGAACACCGGTCGCCTCACCGCCCACCACGTCCAAGTTCACGACGAAGTGCCGCAAGGCGCCCAACTGCTCGGCTCGGCGCCTAAGGCCGCAGTCGCCGACGCCCAAGTCGTCTGGGACATCGGCGATCTGGCCGCCGGCGAGGAGCGGATCGTCGAAATGGAGTTGTTGCCGACCGCCGAGGGCGAGCTAGGCAGCGTGGCGACGGTCACCTTCGCCGCCCAAGCCTCGGCGAAATCCCGCTGCACCCGGCCGGCCTTGGAATTGCGGCTGTCAACCGGACCCCGCGTGATGATCGGCCAGCAGCACGTCGTGGAGATCGAACTTGCCAATCCCGGCAGCGGCGACGCCACGGGCGTCATGCTGCTGGAGAGCGTTCCCGCGGGCGTCCGCCACGAAGCCGGGCCGGCGCTGGAGTTCGAGGTCGGCACGCTGCGGGCGGGCGAAACGCGGCGCCTGGACCTGGTCCTCACCGCGGCCGAGGCCGGTCGCATCAACAACGTGATGACGGCCCGCGCGGACGCCGGCCTGGAAGTTCAGGCGGCGTGCGAATTCGAGGTCATTGCTCCAAAGCTGGCCGTTTCGGTCGAAGGCCCGACGCGGCGGTACCTGGAGCGCCCCGCGACCTACACGGTGAGCATTGAGAACCCCGGCACCGCCGCGGCGAAGGAAGTCCAGCTCATCACGCAGCTGCCGCCCGGCCTGAAGTTCGTCAGCGCCAACAACCTGGGCGAGTACGACGCCGCCACGCACAGCATCCACTGGAGTCTGGCGGAATTGCCGGCCAACGAGCGGGGATCCGTCGAACTGACGGCGCTGCCGATTCAAGCCGGCGAACACAAGCTGCAGGTCGCCAGTCGCGCCGAGCAGGGATTGGAAGAGCGAACCGAGGCGAAGCTGCTCGTCGAAGGACTGGTGGCCCTGTCGTTCGACATCGCCGCGGCCGACGGCGCCATCGAAGTCGGCGGCGAAACGGCCTACGACGTGACTGTCAAGAACCTGGGCTCCAAGGCCGCCGCCAACGTGCAGGTCGTCGCCGCGATTCCGCCCGGCTTGCGGGCCGTCGGCGGACAGGGCGCGACGCGCCACGTCATCGAGGGAGACCGGCTGATGTTCGCGCCCATTCCGCAGCTACCGCCCAAGGGCGAGGCGAAGTTCCGCGTACAGGTCCAAGGGCTGCGGGCCGGCGACCAACGGACGCGCGTGATGGTGACGGCCGACGAAGTCCAGGAGCCGATCACCAAGGAAGAGAGCACGCGGGTCTATGCGGATCAGTAAACGCGGCCGGGCGCTTTTCGGTACTATTCAGCTCCCGGTCATTGACCGGGGGGTTCATCCGGCGAGCCAAAACCCTCGGCCGCCCGGAACGTTGCCGTTACATCGACGGCCAGCCCTTCCAGCAGTCGCGACGTCGCCTGCTCGCCTGGCGCGAACTCGCCGTGCACGGCGTATTCAGCGCCGGCAAGCGTCAGCACGGTGATTCGCTTGTCGAGCGGATCGACGATCCAGTATTCCGGAATCCCCGCGGCGGCGTACTCCTCGCGTTTGATCACTAAGTCGCGCTGGCGGCTCGTTGCGCCGCCGCTAACGACTTCAACCACGAGGTCGGCGGTACGAAGAAAACGCTCGTTGGCGCTCCCGGTCTGTCCATGACGGACAAAGATCAAGTCCGATTCTCGGTACTTATCGTTACCCAGGCGCAATGGCAGAGCCGCGAACAGCACCTCGCCGAGATTTCGCGCATTCACGAAACCGCTTAAGGCGGCAAGCAAGAACCGGAGGATTCGCTGGTGCGCGATCGTCGGCATCTCAAGTACCTCAATGCACCCGGCGTCGAACTCCACGAGACGGTTCGAAGCGTCAGTCAGGCTAAGGTATTCATTGACTGACCACTGTCCCTGAGCCGGAAAGAGAAGGGCGACATCCCATACCGGGGACGCGTCGAGCGGGGTGTTAGGCGGAACGAACGACATGCTACGAAGTCTCCTCCGTGGGGGTGGCGCAATTATAACATCCAAGGCGGCGATTGCTTCGCACGATTGCCTAACCCTTCCCACAAGACCGCTAGATGCGCGGCTACGCTGTCCGCCAGCACGGGCGGGTTGTAGCCGCCTTCCAGGACGCTCACCACGCGCCCCGCGGCGAAGTCGCGGGCCACGGCCAGCACCGTCTCGGTCAACTCTGCGAAGTCCTCGGTTTCCAGCCCTAGCGAGCCGATCGGGTCGGCGGCGTGGCTGTCGAACCCCGCGCTGATCAGCACGAGCTGCGGCTTGATCCGCGCGGCGAAGTCGCCCAGTTCGTCGCGGAACCGCGCGAGATACTCCCGCCGGGGCGTGCCGAAGGCGGTCGGCAGGTTCCGCGTCGCGCCCAGGCCGGCCCCGCGACCGGTTTCATCGGCGGCCCCCGTCCCCGGATAAAACGGCCAGCGGTGGATCGAAAAAAGCCCCACGCGCTCGTCGTCGTAGAAGATGTCTTGCGTGCCATTGCCATGGTGGACGTCCCAGTCGACGACTAGCACGCGGTCGAGACCAAACTGGTCGATGGCCCAGCGGGCGGCCACGGCGACGTTGCCGAACAAGCAGAATCCCATCGCTCGATGGGCCAGCGCATGATGCCCCGGCGGACGCACCAGGCACAGCGCCGTCGAATCCTGGCCGCCGAGGACGCGGCTGACGGCGTCGCAGGCCGCGCCGGCCGCCAGTCGTGCGACTTCAAACGACGCCGGCGAGACGACCGTATCGGGGTCGATTTGCCCGCCGCCGCTGGCGGCTAGCCGTTCAATGCGGGCGATGTGAGCCTCGGTGTGCACGGCCGCCAGTTGCCCGGCCGTCGCCGCGGTCCATGTCGGCCGCAGGCAGCGCTCGGACCAGCCCGAGTCCGCCAGCATCCGCGCGATATGCGTTAGCCGGGCGGCCGTTTCGACGTGGTAACCCGTGTCGTGTTCGAGGAATCGCGGGCTGGCGTACAGGAGCGTCATGGCTGCAGGCCCGTCGGGTGAAAGTTTCCACCGGTGGATGCCTGGTTTCCGGGCGTCGAACGCCTGTCAGCTTGACATTTTCAAGGTCGCGTGAGTAGGGTGAAATGTGCAGTGGTTTGCGCGGCACGCGGCCCGAAGGCCCCCCAGGCCGATCGCCCGTCGGCAGATATCCGCTGACGGCGTTTCTAGTCTCAAGAGCCGCCATCGCCGCCCCCGGAACATTCGAGGAGAAGAGGTCATGTCCCGCATCGGTCGTCTCGATCGACCCTTGGTCGTCGCCGTAGCGGCCGCCGCCATGGCTGCCGCGCTGGTTAGCCGCGCCGCGGCGCAGCACTACGCGGAGATTCCGCTGCGGGTCGACGCCAAGCAGGCCAACGCCATGAGCGGGCGGATCGCCGTCATCCTTCGCGACGCCACGTCGCTCGATGCGGCGGCGACCAAGGAGCTGGACGACTTTTTCATGGGTTACCTCTACCCGTCGATGACCAGCACCGATCCGGTCGAGCTCGGCCAGTTGCAGGAGAAGCGCGGCCAGCTTTTCACCCGGTACCTGAACACCGCCAAGTCGCAGGTCGCCCGCGATCACGTCACCGCCAACACGCTCAAGGCCATGGCGGCCATCTCCAAGGGCAATTACCATCCGGCGGCCCGGTACAACGCCGCGCTCATTCTAGGACAGCTTGAAGGTGAACCCGGCAAGCCGCTGGCCGGGGCGACCGAAGCCCTGCTGGCGCTGCTGCAGAACGATACGATCAAGGATGCCAAAGGCCGCGACGTAGAAGTGCCGACGGCGGTCAAGCTCGGTGCGCTGATCGGCATCCAGCGGCACCTCGGCCGCGGCATCGACGCCAAGTTCGCCGAGTCGATCACCAAGGCGGCCATCGCCCTGGCCACCCGCGAAAAGCCGCCCGAGGACGTTTCGGCCAGCGTTTACGGCTGGGTCCGCCGCCAGGCGGCGCAGGTGCTGGCCGTGCAGTTCGAGGCTGGTTTAACGCCCGAGGTCCATCAGGCGCTGGTGTATGCCATTCAAGACGAGGCCAGCCACCTGGACGATCGCTGCGGCGTTGCGGAACTACTGAAGGCCTCGATGTACGAAGGCAAACAACTTGACGTGGACGCGATGGCCAAGGCCCTGGGCCAACTTGCGCAAGATGTTTTCGAAATCGAATCGAAGGAAGCGGGCAAATATCTCGACGAAATCACCGCTAGCGGCGCACTGGCGGCCCCAGGAGCCGGCGCCTTTGGCGGACGGGGCGAGGCCGGCGGCGGGTAGTACGGCCGCGGCTTCGAAGGCGGCATGGGCTTCGACCCCATGGCCGACCAGGGCCCCAAATACGAAAAACGCCGCATGATGGACCGGGCCAAGGCAATCGCGGCCGGGGCGCAAGCGGTGGCAGCCGGCAGCCCCGACCAGCTCAAGGGCCAGTTGCAGCAGTTTGCCGCGGCGATCACTACGGTGGTGGAAACGGCCGCCGACGCCACGGACACCGCCGTGGCCGATGCGGTGGACAAGCTCGCCGACGACATCGACCAGATGGTCAGCGTCTGGGCGCCGGCCGGCGCCGCCGCTCCCGAAGATGCGGCCGACGAGGGTTTCGGTCCGCCGGCCGAGGCCCCGGCTCCCCCGGCCGAAACGCCGCCCGCCGCGGCGGCCGGCTGAGCAACGCTGCCGCCGCGCGCAAGTGCGAGAGGCCTCCCACAATGGCTAGCTCTTCTGCTGAGCCGAATTGAAGCCGCCTTCCGCCGCCGGTTTCCAGCGCAGCGCCGCCGCTGCATCGCGGCGAACATGCCGGGCAAGGCTGCGCTGCAGCGTCTTATTTCGACGCCGGCTGGCTAATGGCCCGGGGCTGCCAGCATTGGGCCGCGGCCAGGCAGGCGGTCATGAGGCTCAGGAAGCACACATCGCCGGCGAGCATGGTGCGGTAGAACGGCAGTCCCGCGACATAGCAGTCAATGAGGCCGCCCAGCGTGGGGGCGTACATGCTCCCGGCAGCCCACACGGCGAAGTTGGTCACGATGAAAAACGCCGTGGCCGGCACAACGCCGCACAGGCCCCAGCAAGCGACGCGCTGCAGGCCTTCAGCGCGGCGGGCCGACCGGCCAAGGGCTAGCGGTATGATTGCCATAACGTGCACCGACGCGAGCACCGCCAGGCTATCGTGCGACGGCAGCAAAACGTCCGACAGCGCCAGCACCGCCGATGGCAGCAACACGGCCGGCAGCAAGCTCCGGAAGTAAAACGCCCCCAGGGCCGTTACCGCCGTCAAGGGGGTGAAGTTCCAGGCATGGTCCACCCAACGACCAAAGACGCCGAAGGCCAGCAGGAGGAAGAATACCAGCAGTTCACGGGTCGATTCTCGGTTCATAGCGAAACCTTTAGCGGCGGATGGCTGCCCAGAACGCGGCGTAGCCGACGGTGATGCGATTCTACTGCGACGCCGAGAAAACCCACAAGACGCGGTCCCCCGCATCGAGGGGGTGAACCGCGTAGCTTGTCGTCCCCTGGCGGCCGTTGACCTGGTACAGCCAAGATCGGCCGCCGGGCCCTTGGTTCGCCACGCCATCTATCGAGACGAGCAGCGACTTGGCCCCCTCCCCCCGTCGCGTGGTGCGCAGCCCTGGGCGGAACTGGCTGGCCGCTTGCATCAGGTCGACGACCGTCATGCCCTTCCGCCAGGCGAGGGCAGCGAACTGCCGCCGGGCCCCGTTGCCGAAGTCGATTTCGAGCGAAACGGTCGTTCCCGCCGGCGGCGGAGGCGTCCAGCCATCCGCGGCGGACGCGGCCTCTCCGGGCGCCGCGGCCGGCGGCCTGAACTTTAGCATCACGGCCGAAATGATCGCCAGCCCGGCGAACAGCGCCAGCGGCACGGCCCACGCCCCTCCGCCGGGCGGCCTATCGAGCGCCGTCGAAGGTCCTGCTGGGATTGGCTCGGCATTGTCCATAGAATGGCCATCGTAGCACATCCCCACCGCAGCGGGATGAGGCTCGCCGCTCCTCCTGTTCTCCTGCAGCTCTTCCGACCACCCTGGGAGCAGACGCCGATGATCGAGGGCTCGATCTTCCAGTTGGAATTTCCCGCGCCAAACGTGGCCGTCCTTTCGCTGAATGATCCGAACAAAGGCGCGAACATCCTCTCCCGATCGGCGCTCGACGCGCTGGAAGCGCATCTGGACGAGATCGAACAGCGCGCCGGGATCGCCGGCTTGATCCTCCGCTCGACCAAGCCCGGCAACTTCATCGCCGGGGCCGATATCCGCGAGTTCGCCGCCCAGATCGACGCCCCCGCGGAGCAAGTGGCCGCCCTCTGCCGGCGCGGGCAGCAGCTTTTCGGCCGGCTCTCGAAGGCGCCGTTCGTCACCGTCGCCGCAATCCAGGGGGTGTGCGTCGGCGGCGGGGCGGAGTTGGCCATCTGGTGCGATCGACGCATCATGGCCGACACGCCCGATACGAACTTCGGCTTTCCCGAAGTAAAGCTCGGCCTGCTGCCGGGCTGGGGGGGCACAGCCCGGGCGCCGCGGATCGTCGGCCTGAGCAACGCCGTCGAGCTAATCACCGGCGGCGAGCCGATCGATGCGCAAACCGCTTACGCCATGGGACTGGCGAGCGACGTGGTGCGAATGCCCCAGGCGGGAGGCGGAAGGCGGAAGGCTGCGGCATCGAGCGGATCAGCCGGCGATGCCGCACGCCGCGATTCAAGCGCCGCAAGCGACCCGCTGCTAGACGCCGCCATCCGGCTCGTTCGCACGGAACAGCAGACCCGCGAGTACCTCGAAGACCGCTGCCGCTGGCACGGCCCGATTGACGTCAGCGAGACCGAACTGGGCTTTCTCGGCGCCACGGCCAGCGCCTACATCCAAGGCCAAACCAAGGGGCATTACCCCGCGCCGCTGGCGGCGCTGGAGGCAATGCTCGCCGGCGCCAGCGTCGATGTCGACGCGGCGATGGCGATCGAGACCGAGGCCTTCACGCCGCTGTTCGGCTCGCCGGTGAGTCGGGCCCTAATCAACGTTTTCTTCCTACGCGATGGCAACAAGAAGCCGGCCGGCGTCTCTGCAGCCCCGCGCGACGTTCGCCGCGTCAGCGTCGTCGGGGCCGGCGTCATGGGACAGGGCATCGCCGCGGCGAACATAAAACGGGGCATTCCCGTGGCGCTGGGCGACGTTACGGCCGAAGCCGTCGCGCGCGGCGTACAGGGCCTACTCCACGAGGCGAGCTACAGTCGCCACGCCAACGGGCCCGACGCCGCCAAAGCCCTCGAGCTGGCCGCGCTGGTCAACGGCACGCTCACCGACGCCGAACTGGCGGCCGCGGACCTGGTCATCGAGGCGGTGTACGAGAACGCCGACGCGAAGAAGTCGCTCTACCGGCGGCTGGAACCGCAACTGCCTGAGCACGCGGTTCTCTGTTCCAACACGTCGACGATTCCGATTCGCGACCTCGCCGCCGGCCTGGCCCGCCCGGAGCAGTTCTGCGGTCTCCATTTCTTCAACCCGGTGCGGCGGATGCCGCTGGTCGAAGTAATCCGCGGCCCGGCGACCAGCGACGCGACGATCGCCACCGCGGCCGCCTACGCCCGCCGCATCGGCAAATCGCCGGTCGTCGTTAACGACGGGCCCGGATTCCTCGTCAACCGCGTGTTGTTGCCGTACATGAACGAGGCCCTGTTGCTCCTGGAAGAAGGGGCGTCGATCAAGCAGGTCGATCGGGCGGCCACGGCGTTCGGCATGCCGATGGGTCCCATCACGCTGTACGACACGGTCGGCCTCGACGTCGCGCTCCACGCCGGCGAGGTGATGCGGGGGGCCTTTCCCGGCCGTGTGGCGCCGTCGTCGATCCTGCCGGCGATGGTCAGCGCGGGGCGTCTTGGCGAGAAGGTCGGCCGGGGGTTCTTCGACCACAGCGGTAAGAAGCCTGGCCGCGGGCAGGAAAGCGCCGAGGCGGCCCAGATCGTCGCCGCGCATCGCCGCGGCGAGCGAAAGTTCTCGCCGGAGGAACTGACCGACCGGCTACTGCTGCCGATGCTGCTGGAGGCGACGCGGCTGCTCGAAGACCGCGTGGCGGCCAGCGTCCGCGACGTCGACCTGGCGCTCATCCTGGGCATCGGCTTCCCGCCGTTCCGCGGCGGCCTGTTCTACTGGGCCGACACGATTGGCGCCTCGGCGATCGTCGGGAAGCTCAAAACGTATGAATCGCTCGGCGAACGCTTCGCGCCTACAACGCTGCTTAAGGAGATCCAGCAGCGTCGCGGGAAGTTCTACGGCTGAGGACTATAGGACCGTGGGACCGTGGGACCATAGGACCATAGGACCGTGGGACCGTGGGACTTTAGGACTCACGACGTAAAACATGAGTTGAACTGCATATGGGGAATGGGTATGGGCCGGGATTATCAAAGAATTGTTGCATGGCAACGCAGCCATTGCCTTACGCTCGCCGTATACCAACAAACCAAGCTCTTTCCCAGCGACGAGCGATTTGGCATGGTCAGCCAATTGCGGCGAGCGGCGTACGGAGTGTCGGCCAACATCGCCGAGGGCTCGGGTCGCGAAAGCAAGAGAGACTACTTGAGGTTCTTGTACATCTCGCTCGGGTCTTTGAAGAAACGGAGTATTTTCTGCTCCTGGCGAAGGATCTCCCCGTTGAAATATTCGTTTTGCGCGAGTGCTAGCTGCGTATTCCCCGAGGAAATGCACGCTTGCAGCACGTCGGCGGGAATATTTCAACGGGCTGCTAATCAAAGCCGTCCAAAAAGAGGCCGGTTTCTTTGGCCGTTCATGGGCAGTGATCGGCAGCGCAGCGGCTTTGTGGCTTGGACGTTATATCCTCCCATGAATACGCTAAATCACACACGAGGTCCCGCAATCCCATAGTCCCACGGTCCCATAGTCCCACGGTCCCATAGTCCCACGGTCCTATAGTCCCACGGTCCTATAGTCCCACGGTCCCACAATCCTTCTGCCCACATGAAAACTCCCGTCATCGTCGATTGTTGCCGGACCGCGATTGGGCGCGCTCATCCTGAACGGGGCGCCTTTCGCGACGTGCGGTCCGATGATCTCGCCGCTGCGGTCGTCCAGGCCCTCATCAGCCGCACGGGCGTCGATCCGGCCGCCATTGAAGACGTCGTCCTCGGCAATACCCAGCAGCAGCGCGAGCAGGGGTTCAACGTGGGACGCATCGTCGCGCTGCTCGCCGGGCTTCCTGCCAGCGCGGCCGGCGCCACGGTGAACCGCTTGTGCGGCAGCAGCTTGCAGGCGCTCAACCAGGCGGCTCACGCCGTGATCGCCGGCGCCGAAGACGTGCAGATCGTCGGCGGCCTGGAGCACATGCACCACATCCCCATGGATGCCAGCATGGACTTCAACCCGAAGCTGTTCCGCACGACCAGCCGCGGCGCCCTGCACATGGGTTACACGGCGGAGTTCTTGGCGCAGACGCAGGGCATTGGCCGCGAGGCGCAGGACGAGTTCGCGCTGGCGAGCCATCGCAAAGCCGCCGCGGCCACGGCCGCGGGCCAGTTCGCCGCGGAAATCGTCCCCGTGTGGGGCCGCGACGAAGCGGGCCATCGCACGCTGGTGAAGACCGACCAGTGCATCCGCGCCGATACGACGGCCGAGGCCCTGGCCGAGCTGCAGCCGGCGTTCATGCCGAAGTTCGGCACGGTGACCGCCGGCAACAGCTCGCCGCTGAACGACGGCGCCGCGGCGCTGCTGCTGATGAGCGACCAGCGGGCGAAGGAACTGGGGCTGAAGCCGCTGGTAAAGGTCCGCGCCACGGCCGTCGCCGGCGTCGACCCCAGCGTGATGGGAACCGGCCCCGTGCCGGCCACGCAGCTTGCCCTCCAGCGGAGCGGCTTGCGGCTGAGCGATATCGACCTGGTCG
>QEVI01000111.1 GCA_003576855.1 Planctomycetota bacterium | reverse complement strand
TAGGACCATGGGACCGTGGGACTATAGGACCATGGGACCATGGGACCTGGCGAGCGTTGCGTTTCCGCGGGGGCGGTGCGCCTGGTCCTATTAGTCGAACAATCCCACGAACCTACGGTCCGCTGGCCCGATAGCACCGCACAGGATCACCCATGAAGTGGAACGTCCTCAAAGCGATTTTTAAGCGCGATTTCATCAGCTACTTTTCGAACCCCACGGGATACGTGTTTATCTGCGTGTTCGTGGTGCTCAGTGCGCTGGCGACGTTTTGGCCGCCGGAGTTCTTCGCGAACAACCTGGCGAACCTCGACCAGCTCAGCCGCTGGCTGCCGTTCATCATGCTGGTGTTCATTCCGGCGATCACGATGAGCAGTTGGGCCGAAGAGCGCCGGCAGGGGACGGACGAGTTGCTGCTGACGATTCCGGCCAGCGACTTCGACGTCGTGTTGGGCAAATACCTGGCCGGCGTGGCGATTTTCACGGTTTCGCTCGTGTTTTCGGCGTTGTCGATCTTCACGGTGTTCAAGTACGGGCTGGGCGATCCGGACCCGGGGCTGTTCGCCGCCACGTACATCGGCTACTGGTTCATCGGCATCGCGATGATCGCCATCGGCATGGTGGCGTCGTTTCTCACGTCGAACCTGACCGTGGGCTTCATCCTGGGGACGCTGTTCAACATGCCGCTGGCGCTGTTCGGCGTGGCGGATTGGTTCGTGAAGGATCCGGCGTGGGCCGAGCGGATCCGCCGCTGGAGCGCCGTCCACCAATTCGCCGACTTCGAGCGCGGCGTGTTGAGCCTGGGCGGCATGACGTACTTCGTGTCGATCGCCGCGGTGATGCTGTACGTCAGCATGATTCTCATCGGCCGGCGGCATTGGCAGAGCCGCCAGGACGGCAAGTACATGGCCGGGCATTACTTCGTGCGGGGCGTGGCGCTGGCGGCGCTGGTGATTGGCGTCACGACGATCATCCAAAGCCGCAATTCGCTGCGGGCGGACGTCAGCACCGAGAAGCTCAGCTCGCTATCGGCCGAGACCGTCAAGTTGCTGGCCGATCTTCGCAGCAACAAGGACGTGCCGTCGATTAAGGTACACGCGTATGTGAGCCCGCGCGTGCCGACGGAGTACGCCGCCACGAAGATCAATCTTAAGAACACGATCGAAGAATTCCGCGTGCTGGGCGGCGGCAAGATCGACGTGGAGATTCATGAGATCGATAATTTCGGCCGGGAGGCGGAACTGGCGGAGAAGAACTTCGGCATCACCCCGCAGGAGCAAATCGTCGAAGGCTCCGGCGAGCAGACCGCCGAGGAGTTCTTCATGGGCCTGGCCGTCACCAGCGGCACGGGCGAGAAGGTCGTCACGCCGTTTCTCAACCGCGGCATACCGATCGAATACGAGCTGATCCGCTCGATCATGACCGTGGCCGAGCCGAAGCGACGCCGCATCGGCGTGATCGACACCGGCATCCGCATGATGAGCGCCGACGGCTCGCGCCGCGACGAATGGCCGTTGATCGCCGAATTGCGAAAGCAGTACGACGTGGTGAGCATCGACCCCTCGCAGCCGATTCGCGGCAGCTACGACGCCCTGCTGGCAGTGCAGCCGTCGATGCTCAGTCCCGACGGCTTCGACCACTTCGTCGACGCCGTGCGCTCGGGCATACCGACGGCGGTGCTGGAAGACGTGCTGCCGTACTTCTATCCGCCCTCCATTCCCGGCACCGGCGAGCCGAAGCAACCGCCGATGATGGGCATGTTCATGGGCGGCCAGCCGGAACCCAAGGGCGACGCCGAGCAGCTTTGGCGGCTTCTGGGCATTCGGATGAACCCGCAGGAAGTGGTGTGGCAGGATTACGCGCCGCAGCAGAGCGTCCGCACGATGCAGGACCCGCAGTGGGTGTTCATCGACCGCTCCAATGGCGCCCCGAAGCCGTTTAACGACGACTTGGAAATCTCGGCCGGTCTCAACCAGTTGCTGTTTTTGTACCCCGGCTCAATCACCAAGCGGGACGATTCCAAGCTGAAGTTTGAACCGGTGCTGTCGACCGGCGTGGGCAATTCGGGCACGGCGCCGGCGATGATGCTGCAACGGTTCGATCCGCAGCGACCGAACCCCAATCGCGAGAGCGTGCCGCGCGAACGATCGCGGGATTCGTACATCATCGCCGCTCGCATCACGGGCGCCCCGCCGGAGGACGAGTCGGAACTGGCGGCCGCAGTGAAGGAAGGCAAGGACCCGGCGGACGACCCCGCCAATGCGGACGCCGCCCAAGACGACAAAAAGCCGCAAAAGGAGATGAACGTCATCGTCGTGGCCGACGTCGATTGGATCATCCCCAGCTTCTTCTACATCCGCGAAGGGGGGGGCGAGGAATTTCTGCCGGCGACGCAGAACGTGCCGTTCATCCTCAACGTCGTCGACGAACTGGCCGGCGACGACCGGTTCATGGACATCCGCAAGCGGGCCCGCATCCACCGCACGCTCACCCGCATCGACGATGCGACGGCGGCCAGCCGCGAAGCAGCCCGCAAGCAGGAAGAGGCGTTCATCGCCGACATCACCAAGCAGGAGCAGGACGCCCGCGCGGCGATGACCAAGAAGATCGAAGAAGTCGAGGGCCGCACGGACCTCAGCCCCCTGGAAAAGGACGTGCTGCTGGAACAGGTCCGGATGCGCGAGCAAAACAAGCTGGACGCGGAGGTCCGCCGCATCGCTTCGGAGCGCCGCCGCCAGATCAAACAGATTCACTATAACTTGAACCAGGATATTCGATCGGTGCAGGACACGTACAAGATGTATGCAATCCTGATCCCGCCGATTCTGCCGCTCTTGCTGGCGCTGGCCGTGTACTTCCGGCGTCGCGAGTTGGAACGCCAAGGCGTGTCGCGCGAGCGGCTGCGGTAGGCGGCGAGCATTGCACACAAGTCGAGAGACCCGGTTACACGAATAATCCCTCCCCTAGCCTCTCCCTTCGCGGGAGGGGAATAACGCTATGTCCGAGCCGATTAAGACGATGGCTTTCGTGGTCGTTGGCGCCCTCGCGCTGACGGCGGCTTACTTCATCGACGCCCCCAAGCCCGACGTCAACGTCGAGCAGCTTGAGGGGAAGATGATCAACGACAACTTCGAGGTGGATGCGCCCCGGCGGCTGAAGATCGTCAAGTTCGATCAGCCGACCGCCGAGACGCGGCAATTCGAGGTCGCGTCGATCGACGGCGTGTGGCGGATTCCCTCGAAGCAGGACTACCCGGCGGACGCGACCCGACAAATGGCGGCGGCCGCCAACGCGCTGATGGACCGCAAAATCCTCCGCGTGGAATCGCAATCGGCCGATAGCCACGAGGAACTGGGGGTCGTCGATCCGCTCGCCGCCAAGCTCGATTCCAACAGCGAAGGGGTCGGCACGCGCGTGCAGTTGTTCGACGCCGAAGACCAGCCGCTGGTCGATATGATCATCGGCAAGAAGGTCAAGGACGCCGATAACCAGCGCTACGTTCGCCGGAGCAATCAGGATGTCGTCTTTGTCGTCGAGCTGGACCCGGCGAGCCTGTCGACCGACTTCAACGACTGGATCGAGGACGACCTGCTCAAGCTCAGCCCGTTCGATATCCGCCAGGTGTTCATCAACGATTACTCGGCGGACCTGGGGTTCGGGATGACGGCCGACGGCCGGCTCCAGCCCAGGGTGAACTGGGACCGTCGCGGCCAGAGCACGGTGAAATACAACAACGACGAGGCGAAGTGGGAGCTCGCCGAGCTGAAGAAGTTCGACCCCCAGACGAAGGAGATGGTCGAGAGCAAGCTCGCCGAAGACGAAGAGCTTAATCAGGACGCCCTCAGCGAACTGCGCAACGGGCTGGACGACTTGCTGATCGTCGACGTCGCCCGCAAACCGGAGGGGTTGAGCGCGGACCTCAAGGCCGGCAATGATTTCTTGACGAACAACGAGGCGTTTCAGGACCTTATTTCGAAGGGCTTTTCGCCGGTGCCGCTGCAGCCGGGCGCCGAGCCGGAGATCCTCTCCAGCGAAGGCGAGTTGATCTGCACCCTCCGCGACGGCGTGGAGTACGTCCTCCGCTTCGGCCAGTTGCAGGTCCAGACCGACAGCGCGGCGGACGCCAGCGAAGGCGAGACCACGCCGGCCGACCCGACCAAGGGCGAAGCGGCCAAGGATGCCGCGGCAGATGCCGCCGATGCGGCGTCGGATGCCGCCGAAGGCGAAAAGAAGGCGGACGAGGACGGCAAGAACCTTCGCCGATATCTGTTTGTCATGGCCCGGTTCAACCAGGATGTCATCGAGAAGCCGAAGCTAAAAGAACTTCCGGCGACGCCCGAAGGCCAGCCCGCGCCTGCGGCGCCGGCTGCCGCCGACGCGGCGCCCGAGGCCGCTGGCGGCGACGAGCCGGCCGCGGCGAACGCCGCCGAACCGACCGACGAACAGTCGCCGTCGGAAGCCGCCGCGGGGGATTCGGCCGGCGCGGACGCCGCCAAGGAGGGCGAGGCCCAGGAGCCGACCGCCGAGGAGCAGGCCGCGCAGGAGCGCAAGAAGATCGAGGAAGAGAACAAGCGCCTGCAGGACGAGTATCAGCAGACGGTGGAAAAAGGAAAGAAGCGGGTCACCGAGCTCAATGAGCGTTTCGGCGACTGGTACTACGTCATTTCCAACGACGTGTACAAGCAGATCCACCTGGGCGTCGACCAACTCGTGAAGAAAAAGGAAAAGCCGGCCGACGCCGCCCAACCGGGCGCGGCCGCCGACGAAGCGAACCCGCTTTCCGGCCTGCCGAACCTGCCGATCGGCGACTCCGCAGCGCCGGCGGCCGATGCGGCGGCTGCCGCGGCGTCCGACGGCGCCGGCGGCGAGCCGGCAACGCCTCCGGCCGCGAACGAACCGCCGCAGGAGCCGGCGGCCGAGCCCGCGGCGACGACTGAAAGCGAACCGGCCGCATCCGAGGCCGCGGCTCCGCCCGCGCCCAGCGAACCCGTCGGCGAACCGGCGGAGCAAACCAAGTAGCCGCCGGCGACAGTGCGGCGCTATTGAGCGCCCTCCGATGGGAGCGAGCCGAGCTCGCGGAGCAGATCTAGCGTGTAGATGCCGGTGTCATGACCGTCGCTAAAGCGGATGTGGTAGGCGTAGCGGCCGGTCGGCTCCATGGCCACGATCCGCAGCGGCTGCGTCTCGGCGGGGCTGAGGACTGGAAGCTCGGTGGGCGGCGGGGGGGGCGCCGTGCGACGCTCTCGGCAGGTGGCGCAGGGACACCGGTCGCGCAGCTCGTGGATCGAGTACTCCCGGATCTCGCCGTCGCTCCACGCAATGCGTAGCCGCGAGGGGTCGACGAGTTTCAGCTCAGTGGGCTGGACCATCAACGAAAACCTGGTGCCGTTGTTGAATCGGTGGGTCTCTACATGCCTGTCGGCGCCGCGGACTTCGTCCTTGTACCGTCCTTGTAGCCGGCTTGGCCCTTGTCACTGTATCGCTGTGTCGCGCTCATCGACCAGGCGCCGAGCCTTGCCTTCGAACCTGGGCAGCGAGGAGGGGGGCGCCAGGCGGACATCGACTCTCAGCCCCAGCCGCAAATAAAGTTCGTCGGCAATTCGCCGCGGATCGCCCAGGCGATCCTCGACTTCCAGCGATAGCTCGTCCATCGCCCCGCGGCTGCGGATGATGAGCCGGTACTCGACCACTTCGGGGAAGCCGTACAGAATCTGCTCCACGGCGCTGGGGAACACGTTGACTCCGCGGACAATGAGCATGTCGTCGGCTCGGCCCAGCACGCCCCCGTCGAGCAAGACGAAGTTATTATCGGCGTCATCGCGCCACGCCGGCCGCACGAGGTCGCCCGTGCGATAGCGAATCGCGGGCATGCCGTGCCTGCCCAGCGAGGTGAGCACCAGTTGGGCCAGCTCGCCGGCGGCGGCCGGTCCGCCGTGGGCGATGGAGATGAACTCGGCGATGAACTCGCTTTCGATCACGTGGAGGCCGCGACGTTGGCGGTCGGCGTAACCCCAGGCGCCCACCTCGCTGGCGCCGGCATGATCGACCAGCCGCGCGTTCCAGGCCGACTCGATCCGCTGGCGAATGCTGGGAACCGACCCGCCGGGCTCTCCGGCCACGACGATGCTCTTCACCGGCAGGCGGCGTAAATCGATGTGCCGCTCGGCGGCGACTTCGGCCAGACGCAGCGCGTAGGTCGGGGTGCAGAAAAGCGCCGTGGCGCCGGTCCGCTCGATCATTTCCAGCCGTGCGCGGCTGTCCATGCCGCCGCCGGGGACGATGAGCGCGCCGCGGGCCGCCAGGGCCTCATGGGCGCTCCAGAAGCCGATGAACGGACCGAAGGAAAACGCCAGCATCGCCCGATCGCGCTGGGTCACTTCGGCGGCGTCGAGCACGTACTGCCAACAATCGACCCACCACTGCCAGTCTTCGGCGGTGTCGTAAACCGCCAGCGGCCGCCCGTGCGTGCCGGAGGTTTGATGGAACCGCACGTACTGTTCGAGCGGCCAAGTGAGGTTGGCCGGCAGCGCCGGTCCACCGCCTTCTCCGCCTTCTCCGCCGGTAGTCGGCGAGATTTCGTCTTTGGCCGTTAGCGGCAGCTCGCGGAATTGTTCGAAAGACTCAAGCGGCAGTCTCACGCCGCGCAACTTTTCCGCGTAGAAGCGGTTGGCCGGCAAGATGCGGGCCAGCAGCGCGTTCAGGCGGTCGAGCTGAAGCGCCTGCAGCGCATGGCGATCGAGACGTTCGTAGCCCCGGCGTTGAAGGGCGGACTGCGTCATCAAGCGTGCTGCTACTCTTCCGGCAGGCAGGCCAAGGATCGTTCGGTCCGGATATACATGCGGCCGCGGTGGACGGCCGGCGTGGCCTGAGAAGCTTCGCCCAGCGGAGTGCGGCCGAGCACTTCGTACCGGTCGGCGGCGGCGAGGGCGACGACCTCGCCGTCGGCGGCGACGCAGTAGAGCTTGTCGCCGGCGATGACCGGCGAAGCGAAATAGTTCCCGCCGACGCGCTCCGACCAAAGGACTTCACCCGTGAGGAGCCGGCAGCAAGTCGCTACGCCGCGGTCGCTCCACACGAACAGCAGTTCGTCCTTCGCCACGGGCGTGGGCACCTGCGGCAGGCTCTTGCGCAACTCGTACGCTACGGAGGGTGCTTCGCCCTGGGCGGACGGGGGCCGCACGGCGACAAAGCTCTTGCCGTTGCCCCCTTCGCCGCTGGCCGCCACGACCAGGCCGCCGGCAACCAAGGGCGAGCCCACGCAGCGGACCGGGAATACCTTCGCCAGTTGCCACCTGGGGGCGCCATCGGCCGGCGACAACGCAGCGACCCCTTCGGCGGTGCTGCAGACGATCAACTGCCGAGAACCATCAGGGGCGGCGAGCATTGCCGGCGTGGCAAACGACGGCGTGCCGGAAGCCCGCTGGCGTCGCCACCGCTCCTGGCCCGTGGCGGCGTCGAGCGCCGCCACGAAGCTCGGACCGCTATTGTCGTTGGCCAGGATCACCAGGTCGTCGACGATGATCGGCGAAACCCCAAAGCCATGGCTGCTGTCGATCGGGCCCAAATCCCGCCGCCACAGCTCTTGGTTGTCGTGCGAAATGGCGGCGATCTGCAGCGAATCGGGAGACGCCCACGCAACGTACACCGCCCGCTGGTCGACGGCCGGCGTACTGGAAGCGTAACTGTTGGACGGGTGCATCGAGTGCGGCTTCGAGGGAAACCGGCGGGTCCATAGCTCCTCGCCCGACTGCGCGCGAAGCGACGTTACGATCAACTCGCCGGTGGTCTCTTCGCCCGCCGTGATGAAGAGCGTTTCATTCCATGCGACGGGACTGCTATGCCCCTTGCCCGGCAGCGCAATCTTCCAGGCGTAGTCGTCGTCGGTCCAGGCGGCGGGGAATTGCACGCCCGGTGCGTAACCGGCGCCGTTCGGGCCGCGGAACCGGGACCAGTTCTCCTCGGCCGTCGCGGCGTTCGCGAAACCGGCAAACCCCAGCAGGAGGACCGCCGCCGGCCACGCCGCGGGCCGAAACGGCAAGACGTCGGTGCGCATCGGCATTCTCCGCAGCGGTTCAACGCCGGCTCTGATACCACGCCACTTAACGCTCGATGCCATACAGCTCAATCTTCCGGTACAACGTGGCTCGACCGATGGCCAACAGCTTGGCCGCTTCGGGGACGTTGCCGTCGGTGCGGCGGAGGGCTTCGCGAATCAACTTCTTTTCCCAAACGTCGATCTCCAGCGAGTCGAGCGAATCGCCGCCCGAGTCACGCAACCCCAAATCGCGCGGCAGGATCTCTTCATCGTCCGCCAGCACGATGGCGCTGTCGATCACGTTGCGGAGTTGCCGCACGTTGCCCGGCCAGCGGTATTGCAGAAGCTTCGCGCGGGCGGCGTCGCTGAGTCGTAGCTGCGGCCGACCGCGTTCGCGGCGAAAATGATCGAGGAAGAAATCGACGAGCAGGGCGACGTCGCCCTCGCGATCCCGCAACGGCGGGATGTACAGCTCGAACACGCTGAGCCGATAGTACAAGTCTTCGCGGAACTTGCGCTCGCGCACGTACTTCTGCAAATCCTGGTTCGTCGCGGCGATGACCCGCACATCGACGCTCACCTCCTGCGTGGCGCCGACCGGCAGGAACGGGTGCCCCTCCAGAATGCGGAGCAGCTTTGCCTGGCCTTCCAACGGCAGTTCGCCGATTTCGTCGAGGAACAGCGTTCCCAAATCCGCCTGCTGGAAGTAGCCGACGTGGTCCCGGTCGGCGCTGGTGAACGCGCCGGCCTTGTGGCCGAAGAGCTGGCTCTCCATGAGGTCCTTGGGGATGGCGGCGCAGTTGACCGAAATCATCGGCCGATCGGCGCGGTGGCTGCCGCGATGGATTGCCCGCGCGACCAGTTCCTTGCCGCAGCCGCTTTCGCCGCGGACCAGCACGCACCCCGGCGCGCGGCTGACCCGCTGGATTTTCGCCTTGAGCTGCACCATCGGCTTGCTCTCGCCGATGAGCTCGCCGTAGCCGGGCGACGCGCGGACCAGCCGCTTGAAGTCGCTCTCCAGCGACAGGTGCGCCCGCGCACGCACCAAGGCGATGACGACCAGATTGGCCACCGCGATGATGAAATCGAATTCCGATTGGCGGAAACGCCCGTTTTCCAGGTATACGTGAATGGCGCCGACGGTCTGCCGCTCGCCGTCGCGGCTCTTGCGAACCAGCGGCGCACAGACCGCGTCGGCGAAGTGCTCGACTTTCTTGGCCTCGACGCCCGGCGTTTGGTTGGCTACCCATACGGCATGGCCTTGGCTGAGCACCAGCTCGGTGAGGCTCTTGTTGAGCGTCACGCGGCTGGCGGCGCCGCTGGGAATCACCAGCTTCGGCTTGAGCTGATCTTCGTCGTCGACCCAGAGAAAACCGACGATCGCCGCTTGGGTCCGGGCCTTGAGCAGCTCCAGCGAGACCCGCACCACCTCCTCGGGGTCGTCGCACCCTAGCAGCCGAATCGCGAGCTGGTAGAGCAGCATCAGCTCCTGGACTTGTTCGGGCGTCGGCAGCGCGGCCAGCACTTCCTCGTTGCTCTGCCGCACGGCGATCGGCATATCTTGCACGATCGTCTGCGTCAGGCCGATCTCATCCCACTGGGCCGTCGCCGGTTCGGTTGAGAGATGGAACTCGAACTCATGCCCGCCGAGCCGAATCAGGTGGCCGTCGCCGAGGGTCGCGTCGCCGGTCTTCTGGCCGTTGACCATTGTGCCGTTGCGGCTCTCATGGTCGCGAATGACCCATCGCTGGCCGTCCTCGCAGACCAGGCTGGCGTGCACGCGCGAGCAGAGCGGGTCGGGCAACGTAATGTGGCAATCGGTCCCGCGGCCGATGAGGGTCTCGCGGGCCGGGTCGAGCGGAAAATTCGTGCCCGAGCGCCTGCCAGTGAGAATGGTAAGATATGCGTACACGAACAAGCTCACGAGAGAACAGCGAACCGTCGCCAGGCAACCAGTGTCAATCCTAACGGACGGCGTACCTGTTGAAAACGCGGTATCGCCGGTCCGAACGGCTGTAGACCGAAGGGCTTCACTCCAGGCCTCGGCCAGTCCTGCTCTTGGGAGAAGCGTAACCTTGCGCGAGTGACGCGCTGGCCACCGGCGAGGCCGCTCGCCGCCATAGCCGCGGCCCTACCGCGGCTTGGGCTGCGGCGCCGGAACGCGGAAGTCGTAGATCATCGAGTTATGGTGTAGATGAAATTCCACGTCGCGGGCGGGAACTTCATAAAGGAGCGTGATCGCAGGCTTTGGCAGTGCGAGTTGCGATACGCCTCCGCTGCCAAACGTGACGGGGAAGTTCAGGTCTCGATGAAGTTCGACGCGGCGGACATAGTCGCGGCGGTAAAAACCTCCGCTCGGGTTGGAGATCCCTAGCGGCAGGAATTCCCCGCCACTGCGGTCGACCACAACGTAGTCGCCTGGAACTAGCGTTTTATCGCCCTCGACCTGGAAAGTGACGCCAATAAACCTGTAGCCTTGCCGGGCTCGGATCCGCGTGGTCTCGCCTCGTCGACTTTCGAGTGCAAGAGGCTGGCCGTCGGAAAACTCGAAAACGCCGGCGATGCGGCCTACCATCGGCGTGGCGGAAAGATTCGCCACGCCTCGGGTCACGCCGAACGGGTCGAATGTCAGCGCCGCGGCGACGCCGGCCAGATACAGCGAGAGCAGGCCGATCGTCGGCAGCGCACCGGCCGGGCGCGTTGCGGAAACCTCATGGAGCGTTTTCATTTCGCCGGCGATCTCGCTGGAGTCGTACGAGCGAGGCTTGACCGCGCGCGCAGCGCGAAACAGCGATCGTCGGTCGTCTTCCGTGAGCTGGGGAAGCTGCGGAGGCAACGGCCCCAGTTCGCGTACGCCCGCCAGCCGTGCCAGCCGCCGGCGATATTGCCATGGCGCCGACAGCGACACCGCCAGGCCAAGGCCGCCGAAAACCCATGAAACCTCCATCCAACCCACGGCAATCAGCCCCAGTCCAGAAACGAGCAGGAACACGAGCTCGCAACTCGGATGGCGGGCGAAGACCAGTAACTGCAGCAGCTTGCCGCCATCCAGCGGCACGAACGGCAACAGGTTGAGGCCGTTGACAAGCAGCAGCAAGTAGGCAGCCAGTCCGGTCCAGCCTTCGGGCCGCGCGACGCCGATCGCAGCGCCCAGCGCGATGCCAGGCAACGGACCTAGGAGCAAGACGGTCGCCTGTTGCCACGCCGGGGCGGCGTGCTGCTCGCCGGCGACGGCCGCGCCGAAAAAAGGGATGAAGAACATCCGCACATCGCGATAGCCGAAGAGCCGCATACCCAAATAATGGCCGGCCTCGTGGAGCAGGAGCACCGCGATCAGCAATCCTAGAAAGGCAAACGCCAGTGTCGAAGCCGAGCCGATCATCCACAGGATCGAGACGGCGAACAGCGCGATCGTCGCCAGTAGCGGAAGGGCGGCGTTCGGCTTGCTCTGGCGGGGGGATTGAAGCTTGTCAAAGGCCGCAGACGCTTGCCCGTACAGCTCGTTGTCGCCTGAAGCGCACATAGACGTGCCGCTCGCGAAGGGTAATTGACGAGGTGGCTTCGGCGCGGAAGTGGTTCGGCACACGCCATCGGACGCGATGGCGTTGCCGGCGGACGCGCTTCAACTATGGACAGACGCGAAGGCGCCAGGCCCGCTCGAGGCCGTCTCGCCGGCCGGGGCGAGCGGAATATACGTGCCCGAGCGCTTGCCGGTCAGGATCGTGATCTACGCGTACACAGACGAGTCCAAGTCAGGTAACGGCGAACTTGGCGCCTTTGGCCTGCCTCAATCGTAACGGACGCGGCAGCCGTTGAAAACGCAGCCCCAGGTAGTCGTCGCGCTCCGCGAGACGATTCGTCGCGCAAAGCGAGCCGACTACGCCGTCTTCGGCACACCGGCGACGGCCCGCGGCGGCACGGCATCCGCCCCGATTCGCCGGCACGGAACGCGGCCATAAGTTCATGTCCGCCTTGAACGGCCGGGGCTGAATCTTGACCGCTCAGGCCGGCTTCGAATTCTCGCGAATCGCCTTGAGCCTTCGCAGCAAGGCCACGACATGCCCGTTCCCGAACATCGACGTCAGATGCCCCTCGCAGAATCGCTCCTTGCGGACATGCGTTGTCAGGAGCTTCCGGATCGTCATTACATCGGCGGCATCGACCTTCTGCGGCTGCCCGACGTATTGCCGTGCCGTGTCCTGCCAATCGACCCAATTGAACGACGGCGAGATCCAGCCATTGTCGTAAAGCGCCCGGTGGAATTCAGACACCGCGTCGCTCCACTCGAACAGCGAAAACCCGCCGGGCTGACGGAGCCATGCGCCGACCTCAAAGGTATCAGCCTCGAAGCGGTCCAAGAAAGGAAGAATGGCGTCGATCTGCTTGGTAGTCGGCATCACGTCACCTTCATCATCTCCCTTGTCGTCTTGTTGGCACGCGCTGTGCGGGTTGGTAACCGTGCCAGCACAACCGTCGGGCCAATCCAAGTGTAATCAACACACACGGCAACCACGATCAGCGCTCGCGAACCGTGCGGCGTGCCAGCGGGGCAGTCCAGCGTGGTTAGCTCGTTGCGGCGAGATGGTTCCCGCGCCGGACTAGCCGACTAGCCAGTATTCAGCAGCCGCCCTGCAGGCGGGCAGGCGGCCGAGCGGTGCGTTACGCGTTTTACCGCCTTGCCGCCCCTGGCTGCTTGGGATAAACTTAGCAGCTTGCCGCGTAAGCTTCGGCCGTATCCGCCGAGGCACGCGGAAGCGCGGGGTGTAGCTCAGCTTGGCTAGAGCGCTACGTTCGGGACGTAGAGGCCGGAGGTTCAAATCCTCTCACCCCGACTTGACGACTGCGAGGGCCCATCGCCGGGAACGGCGGCGGGCCTTTTTCTTTGAAATGCACGGCATCGTCTCGACCGCTGCCAAGCGATCGAGACGTCGCCGCCGGCGGCTGAGACGAGACGGTTCGCGTGGGGGATCTCGAATCGCGGGAAGGCGGGCGAGCCGCTGACGTCGCGCCCTGCGCGATCGAGCTGAGCACGCTTTTAGGGGCGCTTAAACCTACGTAGCGGCTTGGAGCCGTTTCACTGGGCGGCAACTGAGCGCTGCGAGAGCGGCGAGGATGCGCGGCCCGCGGGGGGCCACTCGGCGCGGAGCGTGACGACCGCTTGCGCCGGCACGAGGACGGGCCCGTCGGCTTTTTCAAGGGGTCGCTCGCTGGCGTCGCTGATCCACACGCCCTCCGGCGGGGATCGCCACTTCAGCGCGGCCTGGCAGTCGCGGTCGGCGGCGCACCATAGCCGCAGGATGAGCGCCCGGCCGTCGTCGCTGGGCTTTAGCGCCGTGGCGACGGCGCCATCGGACGTGATTTCGACCAGCGGTGCTGCGGAGGGGGCGGCGCCGCGTCCGGCCGCGACGACCAGCGGCTGGCTGAACCCGATCGCTTGCCGCGTGGCTTCGGCGTGGTCGCAGCGGCTCGCGTGAGGCTGGAGGACGTAGCGGAATTCGACGGGGCCCTCCTGGTAGGCGCGGTAATTTGTTCCCCAGTGGTTGTTCATGGCCCACGAGTAGAGCTTTTGCGTGGGCTCGATCGTCGTCCGCCAGACGCTGGGATCGGCCTGCGAGTTCAGCAGCCGGGCCGAGAGCTCGCCCAACTGCAGCAGCGGCGCGTCGAGGGTCGTCCAGGTCACGCCATATTGCTCGTTCGACACGTCAGCCCAGCGACCGACGGTCAGCCAGTTCTTACAGGCGCTGGCGATCTGATCGCGCTCGGGCCGGATGAGGCTGTACGGCGCTTCCAAGCAGACCTCGCCGCCCGGTACGTTGAACGGAAACGCGAAATTGAGGCTCTCCTTGCCTTCGCGGCTATGGTAACTGTCAGCGGCGATGCGCTTCTTATCGACCGTGTTGATCAGTTCGACGCAGTCCTTGCCTGTCACCAGCCGCACCTCGCGGACGAGCTTGTGGCAGCCCTCGGCGGCGGACTCGATGAGCACCGACGTGACGAGCGGCCCGTGTTCGTGGAGGCGAATCGTCGCCGGGCCGCTGCGGGAGACGCCCGTCTGGGGATCGATGGCGACGCGGAGGCGATCGTTGCTCAGGACGTTGTTTTCGAGCGTCGCGGCGGGGGCGCCGGCCGGGGCGGCGGCTTCCTTGACGAGCCGGTACCGCCGTCCGGAGTACGGCGGCAGGTCGCGGACCAGAATCGCCAGGTCGTTATTCTTCAGCAATTGGGTGGCAGCCGGCTGACCGGCCTCGTCGACGGCCGAGCGCCGGCCGCCGCTCAACTCGACCGGGACGGCGACGACCTCCGTTCGCGGCCAGCCGGTCGTGTTGAAGACGTCGATAAACTGATTGGCCTCTTCCGGGTCGAATCCGCCGCCCACCTGCGCGGCCTCATGCAAGAGCTGGCGGGACTGCAGATTGGCCGACGTGGCGTAGGACTTCTTGATGTCCCACTGGTCGACGGTGAACTTGCTGGCGGGCTGAGAAATGCTGCAGTGGGCGCCCCAGGTATGCTCGGAGTACAGCAGCACGTTGTTCCAGGCCTCGGTAAAGCGGTCAGCCGGATAGAGGGCCGGGGCGAGCATGGCCCACAGCGTTTCGGCCTGCGTCAGTCGATCGGAGCTGGACCGGTTCATGGCCGTTTCCGCGGCCGAAGAGCCGGCGCCGTCCTCCCAGTAGGGCGTCCAGTCGCCGCGGGCCTCGGGCAGCGTATCGCCGTAGCGCTCGTCGAACGCGCGGAACGCTTCGCTGGTGGAGGAGATGACGAACCGGGGCGAGGCGTGAGTGGCGTTCCACTCGTTGATGAACTCGCAAATTGTCGGGTCCGGCACGGCGTTGTCGCCGTAGCCCGACCAGCGCACGTAGGCGATGTCGTAGGGATACCGGCTACGGCGCAAGGCCTCGCACAGATCTTCGACCATTTTCGTCGTAAACGCCCGATAGACGTGCGACATGGCGTAGCCGCGGAAGGGTATCCACACCAGCACCTTGCTCTTACCGTCGGGACCGACCCACCAGAAGGGCTTGTTTTCCCAGTGGACGAGTATCGTGCCGATGCGGTCGCAGTAGTTCGGCGCCACCGAGAAGTAGCGAATGCCGGCCTGCGCCATCGCGGTGACCGAGCCCCAGGTGTATCCGGGTACGTCGCTGATCATCGCCGCGTCGATGGGCACGCCGGTGCGCTCGGCAACTTGCGTGGAAAAGCGAAATAGCCGTGTGAGCTCCTCGGGCCGACACAACCCGGTGAGCTGGTTGAGGTACATGCCGTTGACCGAGACGCGGCCGTTGCGCACCGCGTCGAAGAACTCCTCGTGGTATTGCTCTGGCAGCCGCTGGAGCAACAGGTCGGCGGCCCAGGAAACCTCGACGTTCCAGACAAAGCGGGCGCCCTCCGGGTAGTTCGCCGTCCGACGGGCGATGGCTAGCCCCTGCAGCAGGTTGTTGACCTGCTTTTCCTCGATGTCGGTCTGCAAACCCGTGTAGCCGATATCGGTGTGCGAGTGGGGCAGCACGTAAACGACCAGTTCGCGGGCCGGAGCGACGTCGATCGCCTGACGCGCCGCCTCGGCGCCGTTGACCGCGACGGCGATCTCGACGGCGCGCTCGCTGTCCGTTCGCGGGATCATGACCTCGATGGTTTGGCTGCCGTAATGCAGTTCGATTTCGCGCGGCGGCTGGTCGTCGACGTGGAGCGATGCGCGCGTGGACTCGGCGTATGGATACTCGAGGGCGATTTGCAGGGGCTGGGTGAGCGCATCGCCGTCGCGAGCGATGATGTCCTTGGTCGACGCCGCGATGCCGATTCCCCGAGGCGCCGGTTCGGCGTCGCCCGCGGCGAAGAACTGCAAGCTCCGAGCGCCTACGTTGCGATAGCGGCCGTCCGCTAGCTCCGCGACTCGCCAGCGGACGTATCGCGCCTTCACCGGTGAAAAGGCGAGGAACGTGGCGCCGGCGCCTTGCTGCACGTGCTCGACACGGGCCGAAGCGGTTTCGCGGGAGAAGTCCGGATCGTCGCTGAACAGCAGCTCGGACCGGGCGACCAGGTCGACCGTGCCCCGCTGCACGTGCCTGAAGGCGGCGATCGTTTCCGGGCGGCCCAGGTCGAAGTCGATGAACGTCTGCTCGCCTTGGCCGTGGGAGGCGTATTCGTGCGGCATCAACTCGTTGGCGGCGGGCTTCAGGACGTTGGTCGCGGCATAGGCCCCGCCGGGAAACTCCGCCGCCGCGGCGACGACCGTCGCCTCCAGCGGCAGAAGCCGCGTGAAGGACTTCGGCTGTTCGCCCGTCGCGGCCGACGAGCAGGCCAGGAGCATGGCAATGGCCAACAGAAAGGGACGCTGGCGGGTCATAGTACGTCTCCCGCTACGACGCCGGGCGTCGTAGCCGCTGGGTTCCAGAGCGACTGGAGCTCTTCGAGCGTCTTTCCCTTCGTCTCGGGAACGTTGAAAGCCACGAATAATAAACCAAGCAGGCTGATAGCGCTGTAGACCCAGAATAACCGTGCCGGGCCGACCGACGGCGACGCGTGCAGCACCGGGAAAGTCTGGATCGTGATGTAACACTCCAGGGGATCGGTCCCAGCGACATGGCGAACACGGCGATGAACACGAGGATCGACGCCACCAGGGCGACGCCGCCGCGGTCGGCGCTAAAGATCCAACCGGTCGCGGCCAGCGCCACGACCTGCACCGCCAGGCCGGCCAAGAGCAGCGGCCGCCGGCCGGCCCGATCGACCAGGGCCACCGCCACGCACGTGGCCGCAAGGTTCACCAGCCCGACGACCGCGGATGCCCAGAATGCGTCGCGGACGCCGACGCCAGCGAACGTAAAAATCTGCGTTGAATAGTACATCACGACGTTGATGCCGCTGAACTGCGACACGGTCATAAGCACCACGGCAATCAGTAGCGGCCGCCGCATGGCCGGGCTCAGTAGCTCGAGAAGACGGCCGTCTCGTTCGGCCGTGGCTGGTTGGAGGGCGGCCGCGGCGGCTTCGGCCTGCTGCGCACCGACAAGCCGCGCCAGGATGGGGACCGCCTCTTCTCGGCGGCCGGCCTGCACCAGCCAGCGGGGGCTTTCCGGCGCGACGACGACCAGGCCCAGCAGGCCCAGCGCAGGCAACAACCCCGAGCCGAGCATCCATCGCCAGCCGTACGCCGTATTCCACGCGGCGTCGCCGGCGGCCTGAACCCCGGCGTTGACGAACAACGAGATAAAAATCCCCGTGACAATTCCCATCTGGAATAACGAGCCGAGTCGGCCGCGCTTGTCGGCGGGGGCGATTTCGGCGATGTACACGGGGCAGATCATCGAGCTGGCGCCGACGCCCAGTCCGCCCAGCCAGCGGGCGATGAGAAACTGCGTGAACGTCTGGGGCACGGCGGACAGCAAGGCAGAGATCGCAAACAACACCGCGCACGCCAGGAGAACTTGCCGGCGGCCATAGCGATCGCTAAAGAACCCGGCGAACATCGCGCCGGGAATGCACCCCACGATGGCGCTGGCGCCGGCGAGGCCGACCTGCGCGGGCGTCAGTTGGAAATAGAGCGCGAGGTATTGGTTGGCGCCGTTGATGACGGCCGTGTCGTAGCCGAACAAGAAGCCGCCCAGGGCGGTGACGGCCGTCGCCACGACGAGCAACGGCCCCGTCGCCGCCGAGGCGGTCTCGGCGGCGGGCCTGGTCACCAGGTGCGAAGGAGTGTACGCCACGCGGATCGGCTCCGAGAATTGACCTCGGCGGTCGCGACGCATAATGTATAAACATTTAACCAATTTCGTGGACCCTGGCAAGAGCCGGCCGATTCGTGACGATCCTGTCGGTCAATCCCCGCAGCCCGCTCCCGCTGCACGTTCAAGCCGAGCACGAACTGCGCAAGCTCATCGGCGCTGCGCGATATCGCCATGGCGAGCTGCTGCCCGACGAGCTGACGCTGGCCGCGACGCTGGGCGTCAGTCGCGGGACGGTCCGCACGGCCATTCTGCGGCTGGTGAGCGAAGGCCTCATCGAGCGGCGTCCCGGCGTCGGCACCCGCGTAGCGCCGAAGACGGCCGAATCGTCGGTGGCGGCCTGGCGAAGCCTGACGCGGGAAATGGCGGCCAAGGGCATCAAGGTCGAAACGTACGCTCTGAAGACCCAAAAGCGCCCGGCGCCCAGGGCGGCCGCTCGGGCGCTGGTAGTCGATCCCGGTACGCCGATCTACCGGCTCGATCGCCTGCGCGGATGGCGGGGAATGCCCGTGCTCCACTCCCGTTCGTGGTTTCACCCGCGCTTGGGACTGAAAGGGAACGAGGATTTCACCGGTCCGCTGTACGAAGTCATTCAAGCCGCTACCGGCGTGGTGGCCGACGGCGCGACGGAGGAGCTCTTGGCGGTCGCCGCCGAGGCGAAGATGGCGGGGCTGCTACGCGTCCGCGCCGGCGCCCCGCTGCTGCTGCGCCGGCACGTGGTGTTCGATCGGGGTCGGCGGCCCTTCGAGTACGCCGAAGTACACTACGTGAGCGACCGATACACCCTCACGATCGACCTGGCGCGAGGCGACCGATGATCACCTTGGCGTGCGACTTCGGCGGGCGGCGAATCAAGCTGGGCGTCGTTCGGGATCGCACGCTCGTTGCGCAAACGGTCCTGCCAGCCCGCGCGGACTTGCCGCTGGTCGAGCGATTGCCCGATGTGAGCCGGGGACTGCGCGAGCTGTGCGCATCGCAGGAGCTTGATCCGGCCAGCGCCGCTGGAATTGGCGTGTCGTATCCGAGCGTCATCGACCCGCGCAGCGGCTCGCCTGTTGATCACTTCGGAAAATACGGCGACGTCCGCTGGGTTGACTTGCAGGCGTGGGCCCAAGCGGAGTTCGGCTTGCCGCTGGCCTTGGAGAACGACGCTCGCGCGGCGCTCATCGGCGAGTGGCAGTATGGCGCCGGCCGGGGGTGCGACAACGTCGTCATCATGACGCTTGGCACGGGAATCGGCACAGCAGCGGTGATCGAAGGACGGCTGCTGGTGGGCGTACATGGCCAGGCGGGCATCCTGGGCGGCCATCTCACGGTCATGCAGCAAGGCCGGCAGTGCATCTGCGGCAATTGCGGCTGCGCGGAAGCCGAGGCGTCGACGTCGGTGCTCGATCAGCTTGCCCGGCAGCTACCCGGCTTCGCCGATAGCCTGCTGGCCCGATATGCGACGATTTCTTACGAACAAGTGTTCCGCGGGGAGAACGATCGAGTCAGCCGGCAGCTCGCCGAGCTCAGCCTGCGGGTGTGGTGCACCTTGGCGGTGAATCTCATCCACGCCTACGATCCGGAGGTGCTCATCCTCGGCGGCGGCGTCATGGGCAGCGGCGAAGTCATCCAGCCGGTGATTGCGCGGTACGTCGAGGCCCATGCGCACACGCCCTGGGGAGCGGTCGCGGTCGTGGCGTCGCAGCTTGGCGATAGCGCCGCCCTGCTGGCGGCGGAGTGGATTCTATCGCAACGCATCCAGCGAGGGGTGCGCGGGTGAGGCGCTCGAACTACGACAAATCGCCGATCGTCGCGGTTCCCGATAGCCAAGGAACGAGCGTCGTCGGGTGGGACCGAATCGCCGAGCGCCTCCGCGGCGCCGTGGCGTCGCGGCATGCAGATCGCACGGTGCTGTGCGTCGATTGTTATCCCGGCGTGAACCAGGCGCACATGCTCCGCGAGCTCGCGCGGCGGATGCCGACGGCGCTGGCCGTCGAGGCGAGCCAGGCGATGCTGCCGCCGCAGGCGATCGACGACCTGGCGGCGCCCTACCTGGGCGGCGACGACCCCGTTTTCGGGCGCCTCTGCGAACTGGGGCTGCCCGAATGGTTCGACCCGCAGAAAGTCGAGTCGCTGCGGCGGCGAATCGCTGAAGTTCGCGACGGCGTCGTGCTGGTCGTCGGCTGCGGAGCGACGCACATCGCTGCGCCGGATGTGCTCGCGTACGCCGACCTGGCGCGGCGGCAGATTTGCGAGCGGATGAAGCGACACCAAATCGGCAACCTCGGCGCGGCCAATCCCAGCGAGCCGTTCGGCTTGCAGTACAAGCGGGCGTACTTCGTCGACTGGCGGGTAGCCGATCGGTGGAAGAAGCCGCTGCTCGACGCGTGCGACTTCTTCCTCGACGCGAACGACGAGCGGTCGCCGAAGCTGGCGGCCGGCGAGGCCTTTCGCCGCGGGTTGCGGCACGTGACGACGCGGCCGTTTCGCGTGACGCCGTTTTTCGACCCCGCGCCGTGGGGCGGCCAATGGATGCGCTCGGTCTGCGAACTGGACGCCGATTCGCCGAACTACGGTTGGTGCTTCGACTGCGTGCCTGAGGAAAACAGCCTGTCGCTCCGGCTCGGCGACGTGGACATGGAACTGCCGTCGTTGGACCTGGTGCTGTGCGAACCGCAGCGACTGCTGGGCGAGCGGGTCTACGGCCGGTTCGGCGCCGAGTTTCCCATCCGGTTCGACTTTCTCGACACCGTCGGCGGCGGAAACCTTTCGCTGCAAGTCCATCCGCTGACGGCGTACATGCGGGAGCACTTCGGCTTAAGCTACACGCAAGACGAGAGCTACTATTTGCTCGACGCGCAGCCGGACTCCACGGTGTACCTGGGTTTGCGCGCAGACGCCGATCGGCGAGCGTTCGAGCAGGAACTGCGTGCCGCGCACCACGGGGGGCCGGCCTTCGACGCCGAGCGGTACGTCCAGCGGTGGCCCGCCAAGAAGCACGACCACTTCTCGATTCCCGCCGGCGTCTGCCACTGCAGCGGCGCCAACAGCATGGTCCTGGAGATCAGTGCGACGCCGTACATCTTTACGTTCAAAATGTGGGATTGGGGTCGACCGGGGCTGGACGGCCGGCCGCGGCCGATTCACCTGGAGCATGGCCTGGCCAATATCGGGTGGAATTGGACGGCGCCGCGCGTGCAGCAAGAGCTGATCAATCGCATTCGGCCGCTGTCAGCGGGACCCGCCTGGCGCGAGGAAGCGACAGGGCTGCACGAGTCGCAGTTCATCGAGACCCGCCGTCACTGGTTCTGGAGACCGACGCCGCACGACACGATGGGCACGGTCAATGTGATGAATCTCGTCGAGGGAAACGAAGCCCTCATTACGAGTCCGGACGGCTTATTTGAGCCTTTTTTGGTCCACTTTGCAGAAACGTGGATCGTTCCGGCCGACGTGGGGAAGTTTACGATCACGCCTTGCGGATCGCCGCTGGGCGAAAAGTGCGCCACGCTGAAGGCGTTTGTTCGCGGAGAAGACTGCGACACGACGGCTCGCGGCTGAATCGTCATGCCTCGCTCTGTGGAATGTACGGAAATTGCGCGGAGCCGCGATTGAATCGCGCCGGCGGGCGCGTGACAATGCCGGCCGAGCGGTTACTTATCCTTCCGCAATGATGGACGGGGACTATGAGACTACCATCGTTAATGGCGTCGGCGGTTATCGTCGCTGCAGTCGCGTCGAATGCTGCCGCGGCGGATTCCGAGGAGGGGTTTCGGCCGCTGTTCAACGACAAAAACCTTGCGGGATGGCATCTGCGTTATCCCGACGGCAAGAACCTGTGGTCTGTCGAAGACGGCGTGCTGCGGAACATCGCCCCTCCGGGAGAACATGGAACCGATTTGGTGACCGACGACAAGTTCTGGAACTTCACCGTTCGTTACGAGTACATGGTTCCGGAGAAGTCCAACAGCGGGTTTTATCTTCGCGGCCGGCATGAGCTGCAGATTTACGGCGATTTCGCCCGCGGCGAGGCGACCAAGAGCGGCAACGGGGCCATCTACAATTTCAAGGCCCCGGATAAGTTCGTGTCGCGTCCGGGCGACCAGTGGCAGGAGGCCGAGGCGACGATCGTCGGCGATCGGATCACGCTGGTGCTCAACGGCGAAAAGGTGCACGACGGCGTCCAGTGCCGCGTCGCCACGGGGAGCGAGATCGACGACAAAGTGGACGAGCCGGGCCCCATTTTCTTGCAGGGAGACCATGGAACGGTGTACTACCGCAAGCTTCGCATCAAGGAATTGAAGTAGGCGCCCGCCGGCGGAGCTTCATGGGCGCGCGCTCAGGTTATGCGCTATTAGATGGCCCGCGAATCACGCGAATAGACGCGAAAGAAGGGAACGACGAGCGGCTCTCGCTTTACCTTTCGCGATCGAGAGTCGCCGCCGCCACTTCAGAAAGAACATCTTGATTTCCTTTTTCGCTCCTATTCGCGTGATTCGCGGGCAACGAACTAGTCGGCATGAACAAGCGGGAATTCAATTTTTTTGGGTCCTCAGCGGAATTCGTGGGTGAGTTGACGTTGCTTGGCGGGGCGCGGGGGAAGGGACCATGAGGCCCCAAGGTCCCTTCCCCCGGAC
>QEVI01000110.1 GCA_003576855.1 Planctomycetota bacterium | reverse complement strand
TCCGGGGGAAGGGACCTTGGGGCCTCATGGTCCCTTCCCCCGCGCCCCGCCAAGCAACGTCAACTCACCCACGAATTCCGCTGAGGACCCAAAAAAATATTGAACGCACGTCGTCGGCCAGCGATACTACAGCCCGCTCGCTTTCCGACGCCTCGACTACTGGTCGCCATGCAACTCGCACGCCACGCACTTGCGCCGATCGAGGCCCTCGTCTATGGCGTGTCTTACGCCTTCATCCAAAACCTCATCCGCTCGCCGGAGCCGCTGGATCCGCAGCGAACGTGGCACGCCGTGACGCGCGACATGCCGCGCGGCACGGACTGGATTCGCATGCACTGGCCGCTCAAGCCGCTGCGCCGGCTGGTGATCGCCGCGAAGATGAAGCAAGACCACGTCCTGGGCATCTCGGCCCACTACGACGTGTCCAACGACTTCTACCGGCTGTTCCTCGATCGCAAGTACATGTTCTACTCGTGCGCCGATTTCCGGTCGCCGACCGACACGCTCGAGCAGGCCCAGCAAAACAAGGCCGACTATATTTGCCGGCTCATCGATCCGCGGCCGGGCGAAAAGATCCTGGAACTCGGCTGCGGGTGGGGTTCGATGCTCCGCCGCTTGTACGAAGAGACGAACGACAAATCGAACCTGTATGGCCTGACGCTTTCTCGCGAGCAGAAGGCGTACAACGACCAGCACAACCACTTCAACGTCGATTTCGCCGACTTCATCACCCGCCAGTACGGCGCCGAGCAGTACGACAAGATTTACTCGATCGGCGCCTGGGAGCACGTGCGGCCCAAGGAGATTCCGCCCCTGCTCGCCCAGCTTTATCGCGCGCTCAAGCCAGGCGGGCGGCTGATCAAGCACTTCTTCTGCCGCGGCAATGAAGGGTTGATCGGCCCGGCGGCGTGCTCGCAAATCTACTTCCCCGGGTCGATCGGTTCATCCTACCGCTACCACGCCAAAGCGTGGGAAGCGGCCGGCTTTCGGATCACGCATTGTTCGATCCACGATTACCGCCCGACGCTACGGGCCTGGTTCGATCGACTGGTCGAGCATACCGACGAAGCGCTGAAACTCGTCGACGTCCACACGTACAACCGGTACCTCACGTTCTTTCCCGCGTCGTGGCGTTACTTCAACGACCACTGGGGCATCGTCACCCGCTGGATCCTCGAAAAGCCCCGGCGCTAAACGCCACTCGCCGCTTGCGGCTTAGCGCCGCTGCGCTACTCCCAATCCCGATCTGGCTCGAGCAACTTCGCCCGCGCGATATCTTGCTCCGCGTCGCGAAACCGGCCCAACGCCCGCTTGGCGCGACCCCGCTCGAAGTAGACCTCCGCGCGAAAGGGCTCGCGACCGACCGCGTCGTTCAAGTCCGCGATTGCCTTACGGGGCCGGCCGATCGCCAGCCACAGCCGAGCCCTGGAGAGCCGCGCGTCGACGTCGCCGGGCGAGATCTCGACCGCGCGGTTCGCGCTTGCCAAGCCTTCCTCGGGGCGGCCTTCCTCGAGTTCCAACTCCGCCCGCACGCAGAGCGCGGCCACGTCGTCCGGGTCGATCGCCAGCGCCGCCTCGCAGTCGGCGCGGGCTTCCGCCAGCCGTCCCAAGCGCAAGCGGGCCGCGGCGCGGTGCGCGAGCGACTCCTCATCGTGCGGATCCGCGTCGATCAGGCGGGTGAACACCCGGGCCGCTTCCTCGGCGCGACCCCAGCGCAAATGCTCCAGCCCCAGGGCGAACAGCGCGTCGCCGGTGGGCATCGCCCGGAGGGCCCGCAGCCGCGCCACGTCGTCGCGACGCCGGTCGCGGCGGCCAATGCTCACCCACTGCCCGCCCGATGCATCAGCTAGCACCGGCGGCTGGCGCGGCAGCCACGCCCGCGGGTCTTGCCGGTAGAAATCGGCCAGGGCGGCATACAGCTCGCTGTGCCGTTCGCTCAGGTCGTGCGGCAGTTCGAAAAAACACTCCGTCGCCACGGCAAAAAACTCGGCGCGGCTGCGGGCGCCGTAATGATCCAGCAGCGTGGCCTCGCCGCGGCGAGCGCTGCCGGCCAGCCGCAGGAACTCGGCCTCGGTAACGGCGTACCAGCGGCGCTCCCGCTGCCGATCGCCCAGCGGCGGGGCGCCGTCCATCTGCCCGCACAGGCCGTCGAGATGGTGGGCGAACTCGTGCAGCACCACGTTCCGGCCCGGCGCTCGTCCGGTCAGCTCGCGGCGAACCCGCCGCCAGGACAACACGACAGGCCCGTAGTGCCACGCGATGCCGTCGAACAGCCCCGCCGGCAGATTGGGATTTCGCGAAGCCTGCTCGCTGCTGAACTCGACCGTTCCCGGATGGATGACCAGCGTATGCAGCCGGTCGAAGAAATACGGCTCGGCGAATCCGCTCGCCATCACGGCGGCCTGGCCGGCAATGGTGACACGCATGTCTTCGGTCACCTCGAAGCGGCCGACGCCGGCCCATTCCTTTTCGCCCACCAGGACCTGGGTCATTTGCTCCACGCGGCGGCGCTGCTCCGCCGGAAGGCAGCCGTAATGCCGCACACGGCGCTTGAGCAGCTCCTCCCACTCGCGGGGAAACGGCTCGGCCAAGAGGCGGCGGCGACGGCGGCGGCGGAACCAACTGAAAAACATGGCTTCAACTTACCATGCCTGTGGACGCCAGCGCAGCCGATGCTGGCGCCGCTGGCGGCGGAAAAAAACCGGCCGGCGGCGGCGGTTCAACCCCGCGGTTTTTCCAACTGCTCTGGCTCCAAACGACCCCCAGGTTCTATAAGCCCCGGACACTGCGCCGGCGCACCGCGGCCGGCCACGAGCTTTCCGACCGTCGTCGGCCAACATGGTTCTGCACCGCAAAACGACCCCGCCCGCAAGCCCGCCGTTGCGAATGTCGGCCGCGCACCGGCTGGCAGTCCTCTGGGTCGTCGCTGCCTGCGCACCGGAAGCGCGGGGCGAATCGCAGGCGGCCAGCGACGGCCGCTACGCTTCCCAACGATACGTCGCCAGCGGCGCACCGCTGGTTTCAGGAGAGACGCTGCTGAGCTATCGTCGCGACGAACGCGGCCGTGCCCCGGCGACGACCGGCGCGGCGAACCCGCTCCGCCCGGCCCACGAGCCTGCCCCGGCTTACGACGAGGCGGCGTCGGCCTTGGCGTCGCCGTCGCGGGCAATGCCGGGCGAGCCGGCAGCCGAACTGGAGTCCCCCGCCGCTGCGGACAGCCCTTCGGCGCCGCCGCATGCTGACGGCAGCGCTATTGCCGATGCCACGCCGGCAATCCTGGCATTGGCGCCGCCGGCCCGGCCGCTTTTGCCCACACCGCTCGATGACGGCCTCGTCATGTCGGCGGCTGCCCAAGCGGCAGCCGCGACATCGGACTCGACCGAACCGAACCTGACCGAACCCAAAGCGGCGGAGGCGGTGCCCGTGGTCGCCCAACCCCGCCCGCCGCGGGCCGTCTCCACTGCGAACCGGCGGCTTGCGCCGCTATCGGAAAGCGCGGCGTCGCATGGCTCGCCCAGCGGCACTAGCGAGCCGACGCACGTCAAGAAGGCGTGGCCGATCGCCCTTTCCAAGTGGCAGTCGTTGTCGACGGCGGGGACAGGCTTGGCAGTCGTCGTGGGTTTATTCCTGGTATGCATGGTCCTGGTGCGTCGCGGCGGCGGCAAAAGCGCGGGGCTGCTGCCGAGCGAGGCGTTCGCCGTGCTGGGGCGCGCGCCGCTCACCGCCAGCAGTCACGCTCATTTGCTGCGAGTTGGCAACAAGCTCGTGCTGGTCGCCATTGCGGCCGACGGGGCCCAGCCGCTCGCCGAGGTCACCGATCCGATCGAAGTGGACCGCATCACGGGTCTCTGCGCTAGCAGCGGAGCGTATGGCCCCGCCGCTGAATTTCGACAGGTGCTTGCGCAATTGGCCCGCGAGCCGGCCCGCGGGTTCCTCGGCGGCGAAGCTTCCGCGGGTCAACGCCGCTCGTAATCCACTGGACGCCCGTCGCATGTGCTCCGCTGGCTCAATCCGCCTGATCGCCGCGATTGCGATGGCAGCCGCTGCCACGGCCCCCCGCTGGGCCGCGGCCGAGGCGGTCGCCGCCGGTCCGTCGCTGCTCCCGGGCGGCCTGGGCGGGCCCCAGCAATGGACCAGTCCGCAGGGCATCAGTTCCGCGCTGCAGGTGATGCTGCTGTTGACGGTCGTCAGCCTCGCCCCGGCGATTCTGCTGATGACCACCAGCTTCGTGCGGATTCTGGTGGTGATGGGCCTGCTGCGGCAGGCCCTGGGGACGCAGCAACTGCCCCCCAGCCAGGTCATCACGTCGATCGCGCTGTTCATGACGGCGCTGTTGATGACGCCCGTCTGGTCGAAGGTGTATCAAGACGCCATCAAGCCGTACTCCGAGGAGCAAATCGGCCTGGAAGAAGCCTGGGAGCGCGGCACGCAGCCCGTGCGACGGTTCATGGCCGAGCAGATCCGCCGCACCGACAACGACGACAGCGTCCATCTGTTCTTGAAGTACTTGCCCGGCGAAATCGACCCCGCCACCGGCAGGCTGCCGGAGAATTACGTCTATTTCGACGCGGGCCCCGACGAGCGGAACGTACCGCTGCAAGCGCTGCTTCCGGCGTTCATGCTGAGCGAACTGAAGACGGCGTTCCTCATCGGCTTCCAGATTTATTTGCCGTTCGTCGTGCTCGATATCATCGTCGCCAGCGTCACGATCTCCATGGGCATGCTGATGTTGCCGCCGGTGCTGATCTCGCTGCCGTTCAAGTTGCTGCTGTTCGTACTTGTGGACGGCTGGCGGCTCGTCGTGGAAATGCTGCTGGAAAGCTTCAAGGTGCTGTCGTGAGGGGAGGGGGCGGTAGGCAGTAGGCGGTAGGCGGTAGGCGGTAGGCGGTAGGCGGTAGGCGGTAGGCGGTAGGCGGTAGGCGGTAGGCGGTAGGCGGTAGGCGGTAGGCAGTAGGCAGTAGGCGGTAGGCAGTGTATGGGGTCGAGACCGCCAGTCGCGGTTGAACCAGCCCCCTTTGGACCATTCAAACCCGAATAAGCCTGACCGAGGCGGAGGCGCCGCGAATGAACCCCCAAGACGCCGTCGATCTCGGCCGCGAGGCGCTTATGATCGCCACGCTGGTCTCCGCACCAGTGCTGGTGGCCGGCATGATCGTCGGCCTGCTGATCGGGCTGCTGCAAGCGCTGACGCAGATTCAGGAGCAAACGGTCGCCTTCGTCCCCAAACTGGCGGCTATGGCCGTGACGCTGGCCTTCGCCCTGCCCTGGATCATCACGCGGCTCGTCGAATACGCCCAGGAACTGATCGAGAGCATTCCCAATACCTTGTAGGCGGTCGGGGTCGGCAGCCCTTTCAGCGACCGACTCCCCAACGCTCGTACCCCGCGACTGGCTCCTACCCGCGTGAATCCATCGCTTTTGGAAACCGTGTTGCTTCGCCACTTCGCGATGTTCGTGCTGGTGCTAGCGCGGGTCGGCGGGCTCGTGGCCACGGCGCCGATCTTCGGCACGCGGGCCGCCCCCGTGCAGGCGCGGGCGCTATTGGCCCTTGCGCTGTCGCTGCTCGTCACGCCGCTCTATGCGTCCGCGGCCCCGCCCGACGTCGGCCACCTGCTGGTCTTTGGGAAACATGTGCTCAGCGAATCGCTGGTCGGGCTGCTGCTGGGACTGGGAGCCATGTTCCTGCTGTCGGGCGTCCAACTCACGGGCCAAATCATCGCCCAGCTTGGCGGCACGGCCGTCGCCGAAGGCTTCGACCCCATGGCCGATGAAAACCTACCGGTGTACTCGCAGTTTTTTTACTTCCTGACGCTGGCGATGTTCGTGCTGTTGGACGGCCATCGGCTGCTGATGGAAGCCTTGCTCGACACGTACGCCTGGCTGCCGCCGGGAAAGGCGATGCTCGGCGAGTCGTTCGTCGGCGTGCTGACGACCATGCTGGGCCATAGCTTTCTGCTAGGCATCCGCGCCGCGGCCCCGGCGATGGCCGCCCTGCTGCTGGCGACGCTCGTGCTGGGGCTCATTGGCCGAACCGTGCCGCAGATCAACATCCTGGTCGTCGGCTTTAGCGTCAACGCGCTGCTCACCGTCGGGGCGGTGTGCGTCACCCTCGGCGCCATCGCCTGGGCCTTCCCCCAACAAGGCATCGAGGCGGCGGCGACGCTGTGCGAGGCCGTACAACAAGCGGTCCGCGAGGCAGACGGGACGCAGTAGGCGGTAGGCAGTAGGCGGTAGGCCCTGGTAAACGGCGGCCCGCCGCTTGCGGCTTAGCGCCTTCCCGCCACCTCCCGGCCCGCGTGGCGGTCCGGCTAATCAGCAACGAGCGCCCAGCCACTAGCCACCAGCCCCTAGCCACCAGCCACCAGCCACTAGCCACCAGCCACCAGCCACCAGCCACCAGCCACTAAACACCCCCCTTGCCTGAGCAATTCGGCGACAAATCGTTTGAAGCCACGCCGCATCGCCGGCAGCAAGCCCGCGACCAGGGGCACGTCGCCTACAGCCAGGACCTCGGCTCGGCGGCGCTGCTGCTGGCCGGCGTGCTGGTGCTCATGTATTGGGGCGGCGGACTGGTCCAGCACGCCGCCAGCTTCATGGAGCGGCAGCTCCGAAACGCCGGACCGCTGGCCTCCGCGCCGTCCGACCTGACCCACGAGAGCCTCGGCGCCCTGCACAAGTTCGGCCTGGCGCTGCTGCCGATCCTGGCCGTGCTCGCCGTCGCCGGGGCGCTGTCGACGGTCCTGCAAATCGGACTGTTGTTTTTGCCCGATAAGATCCAGCCCGACGTCTCGCGGCTCAGCCCCCTGGCGGGCATGAAACGGATTCTCTCGCTGCAGGGCGTCGTGCGGCTGGGCTTCGGGTTGTTCAAGACGGCGGTCGTGGCGATCGTCGCCGCCACGGTGGTCTACCAGCGCGGCGACCAGGTCCTGCACGCCAGCGAATTGCCCTTGGGCGAACTGGCCCGCTTCCTGGTCGATATCTGCTTCGCCACGGCCCTGTGGGTCGGCTTCGCCCTGCTGGTGCTAGCGCTGCTGGACTACGGCTTCCAGAAGTGGAAGCACGAGCAGGACCTGCGGATGACCCACCAGGAAATCCGCGAAGAAATGAAAAACCTGCAGGGCGATCCGCAGGTCATCGCCCGCCGGCGGCAGGTCCAACGGCAAATGGCCCTCAACCGCATCGGCGACAAGATGCCCAAGGCCGACGTGGTCGTCACCAACCCCACCGAGCTGGCCGTGGCCATTCAGTACGACCCGGAGCGAATGGCGGCGCCGATCGTCCTGGCCAAGGGCGCCGGGGTCCTGGCCCAGCGAATCCGCCGGCTGGCGCTGGAGCACGGCGTGCCGATCGTCGAGCGCAAGCCGCTGGCGCAACTGCTGTACAAGGAAGTGGCGGTCAACCGCCCGATCCCCGACAAGAGCTACGCCGCCGTAGCCGAGGTGCTGGCGTATGTCTACCAGCTCAAGGGCAAGAAAATGCCGCTACCGCCCGCGGCGTAAGGGACCAGCAACTTTGGAGCACGACCAGATTGCAACCGGCGGCGCGGCCCTCCGCTGGATTGGCCCGCACGCGACGCGAAGATACACTATCGCCAGACGCACTTCGTACACGACGACGCTCCGCCTGTGAGGCACTGCGTGAAGCCGCTGTTTACTCTTCCGGAATCCGCTCGTGAAACGCTGCTACGGCGATATGCCGATAGGATTGAGGTCAATCCGTCGCTTTCGAGAGCTTTAGTCAGCTACCAATCGAACCGCAAACGTTCGAATTATCGCTGGTTCAAATACAAAGAGGGCTTTTCCGCATCGCTGGTCGAATACCTGATTGGACGGTTTCAACTCGTCGACGGCGTAGTTCTGGACCCGTTCGCCGGCAGCGGGGCGACGTTGTTCGTGGCCCGAGAGCATGGCCTGCCGAGCGTCGGGATCGAGCTGCTGCCGGTGGGCATTCATGCCGTCCGCGCGCGTTTGGCGGCTGAGCAGATTGACCGCCGCGAGTTCGCAGCGGCTGTTGCGGCCATCGCGGCCGGGAAATGGAAGGTCGAGCCCGATCCGACGCTCTCGTTTCAGCATTTGCGCATCACCGTGGGCGCCTTTCCCGACGCGGCGGAACGCGGCCTGGCGCAGTTTCGCACCTATTTGCGGGACTGCATCTCGAGCGACGAAGTACGCCAAGTACTCGACTTCGCCTGCTTCAGCATCCTTGAGTCGATCAGCTACACACGCAAGGACGGGCAGTACCTGCGCTGGGACTCCCGCGCGCCGCGCGGGCTACCTGGAAAGGCATTTGATAAGGGCCCGATTGCCGAATTCGAAACGGCTCTGTTGGCGCGACTGCGGGAGATCATGGAGGACCTGGACGAGCCGGCGCTGTTTGCCAAGGTGAGCGACTCGGCATTGCCGAGACTAGACATTCTCAGCGGATCCTGCTTGGAGCTACTGCCGTCTTTGCAAGCCGAATCGAGCGATGCGCTCATCACTTCACCGCCCTACTGCAACCGGTACGACTACACGCGCACTTACGCGCTGGAGTTGGCCTACTTAGGAATTGATGAGCAAAAGCTGAAAGGCCTACGGCAATCGCTGCTGTCGTGCACGGTCGAGAACCGCTCGAAAGTGGATTGGCTGCACACCTTTTATGCCGCACAAAGGTCGCCTGGGACGTTAAAGGCCGCACTCCAGGCATTCGAAGGCCAAGAGGCGTTGCAGGAAGTGCTCGCTGCGCTGGAACGCAAGGCCAGCCGCGGCGAGCTCAACAACGCGAACGTTCCGCGGATGGTGCGCAATTACTTTTTGGAGTCCGCCGTCGCCGTCTTTGAATGGGCCCGCATCCTCAAGCCAGGCGGCCAGGTAGCGCTAGTGAACGATAATGTACGGTACGGCGGCGAGGAAGTTCCGGTCGATTTGATCCTTTCGGACTTGGCGGAAAGGGCGGGCTTCACCACCGAACGCATCTGGACGTTGAGCCGCGGTAAAGGCAATAGCAGCCAGCAAATGGGCGCGCATGGTCGGACCGAATTGCGAAAATGCGTGTACATCTGGCGTCGGTAAAGGCAACGAGCGAATGCAGGGCGGGAGCTTTCATCAGAGTTTGCTGGCGTCGGACGACTTCGCCACGTATAGCCTCAGGTCCAGTTTCTTCGTCCGACAATTGAGAGCCGTCAATCTGTGGTCGGCTGTCAAAGAGGTGGAACGGCTTGCCGAGGTGAGCCACGGTTTCACCTGGTCCGCCCGCGCCCAGTGGGGCATTGACGAACTGGCGTGGGGCCGGGCCGGCCAGTGGGGGCTGGAACCCCTGAAGTTGTTCTGCCATCCGCGCGTCCTCGCCGAGCAGCCGCGATTGCTGCTCTATTACCGCACGATGGCCCTGCTGTCGCGCAAGGGGCTCGCTTCGCTCGTCGGCGGAGAGGTCGCGCGGATCGAAGCCGGCGGCGTGGACGCCATCAAGGAGGACTTTCTTCACCGGCTGGTCGTCGCCCTCAACAGCATTGTCTCGGCGATGATCAGCGCCGCGGCCGAGCTGGCTGATCACCAGTTGCCGGGATTGCAATTCGCCGCCGCCGGCGCCACCATCCAAGGCTCATGGAACAACGCCATCGGCGCCGAAGGCGAGGCCGCCGTCCGCACCGTGCTCGTGCGACGCCTGGAGAAGGAAATCGTCCAGGCCGTGTGGCGAGACGGCTCGACGTCGTTCTTCCACGAGATCGGGCTGACCGGGCTGATCGACCGCGTGTCCGACCTGCGGGTCCTGCGGCTCACCCACGGCTACCACCTGAAGTTCGCCAGCGAGCCGGACGCATCGCTGCGCGACGCCGCCGACGTGCCGCAGGTCGCCATCGAAGTGAAGGCGGGCAGCGATCCGGCCGGGGCGCTGGAACGGCTCGGAGCGGCGATGAAGTCGTTCGAGAACGACTGCAGCGCCAATCCCCGCGTGAAGACCGTGTACGTCGTCCGCTGCATGACGCCGGAACTGCGCAAGCGAATCGACGAGACCCGTCCGTTCGACTACACGTTTTCGCTCGCCGAACTGCTGGCCGACGACCGCACGCAGCGGACATTCGCCAACCTGCTGGTACGCACGGTCGTCGAACCGCGACCCGGGCCCGGCGGCGCAGCGCCGACGTAGCCGCCCGCGTGCAGCATCTCAACAGCCCCGACCTAGCTAGGTCGGGGCTGCGGCGCGCTGCGGAGGCGTCGACGCCGTGCGGCTCCGGCGCGCTGTGCCATCGAGAACGCGACGAGTCTGCGTCGGCGCCGTTACGGCTGCTTGGGCAGCGGCGCGAAGCGAACTTTTTCAATCAGCTTGTGCGGCTGGCCGGTGGCCGGGTCGACGTAGCCGGTGATCGCCGTCATGGCGTTCATAACGTACTGATACTTCAAGTCGTAGTCGGCCTCGATTTCCACCTCCTGGTCGGCCGAGCCTGGTCCTGCCGAGTCGTCGACCATGCTGCGGATGCGGGTCTGAAGCTGCCCGAACGGGTTGTCGCCCGTGATGGCAACGTCGCCAAGCTGCACGCCGGCCAGGTCCCGCGACGGGCCGGCGCGAAGCCGCACCCGCAGCACGGGCGTTTCGCTGGGGGCCGCCGCCACGCCCGTCTCGGCCGGCATGCGGACGTTGAAGTCCCCCTCCGGCAGCGTGATTTTGAACGTGAACACGAAGAACACCATGAGCTGAAACACGATGTCGATCATCGGCGTCATCTGCAGCGAAAGATCTTCGCGATGATCGGTGTGGCGAATCTTCATGGCGAAAGGTCGCGGGCAGGGCGACCGCGTAAGGCGCGGCCAGCAGGGCAGATTGAAAAAACCGCGAAGCGCCGCGGCGCTCGTCCCCGGCCGCGCGGGGTCAGCCCCACGAGCCAGCGACGATTCGGCGCGCGGGCGCCATCGGCCGCTAATCGCTGCGGATGCGGTGCACCTCGGCCTGTTTGCCGCGCAGGGCGAACCGCTCGAACTTCAACTCCTGGCAAAGCTGGATAATCTCCTGCACCTGGCCGGTGCGGGCGTTCTCGTCGGCCCGGATGACGATGGTCACGTTCGAAAGCTTTTCGAGGGCGAAGCGTTCGATGATCTGCTTCTCGCGCAGCAGCGCCGACCGCAGCTCGTCGAGCGAACGGTAGACGTCGCTGGCGTAGATGAACTCTCCGTCCTCGGTCAGGTGGATCGTCAGCGGGTGCTCGTAGGGGGCGTCCGGCGGCTTGGCCAGTTCGCTGGCCGGCAGCGTCACCCGTTGGTCTTGCTCGGTGTCGGAGAAGTTGATCGTGAACATGAAGAACGCGATCAACTGAAACGTCATGTCGATCATCGGCGTCATGTCCGGTCCGACGGCTTCGGCAATTCGCTTGGCGAGTCTCATCGCGGCTCCAGCTTTCAGCTCATGCGGCGGGGGGGGCCCCTTGCGGCGACTCGGCGCTTGCCGCGGAAGATGGCTGCGCGGCGCTTACGCGTCGGTCTTCTTCATGTCGCCGGGTTTGCGGAAGCGGCGCATCATCCCTTCGCTCACGACGCCGATCTCCAGCACCAGCCGCGACACGCGATTGCGCAGCAGGTGATACGCGATCAGCGCCGGAATCGCCAGGTACAGGCCGATGAGCGTGGTGAACAGCGCCTTGGAAATGCCCTTGGCCAAATCTTGCGGATCGGGAGCGCCGGTGGCCGTGTTGGCGATCACCATGAACGACTCGACCATCCCCTCGACCGTGCCCAAGAGGCCGATCATCGGGCTGATCGTGCCGATCAGCGCCAGGTAGCCTAGCCGCTGCTCCATCCGCAGGTTCTCTTCCTCGCCCACCTCCTGCATCGCTTCAATGGCCTCGCTGTAGCCGCCGGAGACCCGGGCCAAGCCCGCCGAGAGGATGTGCCCCAGGAACGACTCGTCCACCTTGGCCAGGTCGTACGCCTCTTGATACTGCTTGTTGTTGAGGTGCTGCTCGAACCCTTCCACCAGCGTCGAAGGGACGACGTTCTCGCGGCGGGTGGCCAGGACGTTCATCACAAACAGCGCGACCAGGGCGAACGAAATCGCCAAGAAGGCGATCGTATAGTGCCAGCCCATGGCATCGACGATCCACGCCAGGTAGGAAATCTCCGGCTGAGCGGTCGTCGCGGCCTCGGCGTCCTTGATGCTGTCGTCGCCGGCCGCCGGCGCGGCGGCCGCCGCTTCCGCCGGCGCGGCCGCCTCTCCCTCCTGGGCCCGTGACACCTCGGCGCCCGCGGCCCCCCACGCCAGGAGCATGGCCACGGCCAGCAGCCGGACGCCGCATCGCGACGCCCCCGTCAGTCGCACGCTGCACGAAGATTGCATGTATCGGTTCTCGCGTTGGTTACAAAAGCGCGGAATCAGCCGCCGTCGGCATCGCTGGCGCCACGGGATCGGCGCATCGTAGCGACGCCGCCCATGACGCACCTAACAATCTAGCTTCTGCATCGACTAGTTCCGAGAGCATTGGCCTGGGCCGCTAGGCCGTCCGGCTGCCGGGCATTGGTCGCTCACGGTTTCGCCCAGCGGCTGCCAGGGTATTTTTGCGCCAATCGGGCGGCGGCGTCTTCCGCTCGGCTCTCCCGGCCGACCGCCTTCCACAGCTTGGCCAGTTCGTGCAAGGCCTTCGCGTGGGCCTCGGCCTGCTGGTTGTAGAGCAGGTCCACATGCAGGAACGAGTACAAAGCACCTCGCGGATCGTTGCTCGCCAGGTAGCAATCGCCCAGGGCGTTGTACGCGCGGGCCAAGAGATCGTCGTCTTCCGGCTTGGCTTTGCTGATGATCTCGCCGATGGCGGCGGTCGCCGGCTCGACGTCGCCCGCGGCGGCCTGGGCCACGGCCCGCTCGAGCGTAGCGGCTAGTTTCAGCGGCTCGATGAGGGCGCCGGTTTCGCCCGCCGCCAGCACCCGGTCGAACTCGGCTAGGGCCTTGGCGTGCTCGCCCTGCGCCTGCCAGGTCCGGCCAACCAGCAGTGCGCTTTTAAGCTGGAAGTACGGGGCCTTCGCCTTGGCGAGCTTGGCGTACTCGGTGCGAGCGTTTTCGTGCTGCCCGGCCGCCAGGTACAGGTCGCCCAGCAGTTCGATGGCCGCCGGAATATGAAAGCTTTTGTTCCGCCGAGCCATGAAGCCGCGAATCCCGGCGATTGCCGCCTCGGCGGCTCCCTGGCCGGCGAGCGCTTGCCGCGCCGCGACGGCGGCGGCGAAATAATCCGCATCGGCGGCGATCTCCTCGCGGCCAATGCCCTCCTTCGGTAGTTTGGCGACCGCCGCGGCGGCGTCCGCGAGGCGCCCGGCTGCCAGGGCGTTGCGGGCGGACGTCAGTTCCGGCGGTTCGCCGGCGAAGGCGACGCTTTCGATTTCCTCGACCGGCACGGTCGATTCAACGCCGGACTTGGAGATCGTCACCCCCAGCGGCGTGATCGCCGTGATCTTGCCGCTATCGACGCCCCCCGTGCGAATGATGCGATCGACGGCGCCTTGCGCCCGCGCCGCTTGCGGCATCGCGGCGGCCAGCACGACGGCGGCGGCCGGCCACAGCCCGCGGCGGCAGCCAACGGCTTTTTGGATGCGAGACGTCATTTCTTCGCCACCTCCTCGTCGATTTGCCGGAGCAGTTCGTTGAACGCCGCCGTCCATCGCTCGCCGCCTAAATCGGGATAAAGCTGTTTCATTTGCAGGACGTTGGTCCGGGCCGCCTGCAGATGCTCGAGGCGCTCCGCGGCCGGTGCGATCCCGGCCCCCAAGAATCGTGATCGGGCGATGTTATACCGGGCTTCGAAGAACAGGTCGCGAAATCGCTCGGCTCGCTCCCGCGACGCCGCGTCGACCGTGCCGCGGGCGGCCTGTTGCCGCGCTTGCTGGGCCATCGAGGCCAGCCGGAGCCAGCCCCAGACGAGATTCTTGCCGTCCGGCTGCGGCAAGTCGCCGCGGATGGAACGTTCAATCGCCGCGGGGTCGCGTTTGGCGACGCCGGTGAGGGGCACGTCCGCTTGTCGTTTGCGACGAGCGACGCGAACCGGTGTCGCTCCTAACGGTCTAGTTCTTTACAATGACTCCTTCCTCGTCGCATTCGATTTGTTCGCTTGCCTTCGCATTCGCCTATGCCTTCCTGGTCGCGTCGGATTCCGTTCCGGGTTGATATCGCCGGAATCATCGAGATCATGGGATCCTCGCTCTACAGTCGGAGCGATACGCCCGTGCGCGAGTTGATTCAAAACGCCCATGATGCCGTCGTGCGCCGGCGGAAGCGCGACT
>QEVI01000109.1 GCA_003576855.1 Planctomycetota bacterium | reverse complement strand
CATCCAGCCGGTGGGACGCGTGGTAATCGGCACCGTCAAAGGCGACTTGCACGACATCGGCAAGGGCTTGGTCGCCGCCATGCTCGAAGGAGGCGGCTTCGAGGTCGTCGATCTCGGCGTGGACGTGTCGGCCGACAAGTTCGTGTCTCAGGCGTTGCAGTCGGATGCGCAAATCATCGCCGTCTCCGCGTTGCTGACGACCACCATGACGGGCATGAAATCCGTGGTCCAGGCGGTCGAGCAGGCCGGCCTCCGCGACCGGTGCAAGGTGATCGTCGGCGGCGCGCCCGTGACGCAGTACTTCGCCGACTCGATCGGCGCCGACGGGTACAGCAGCTCCGCCGCGGGGGCCGTGGCGCTGGCCCGGCGGATCGCCGGATCAACCGAGGCGTAGCGCGCCGACCGTCCGGCCTGCCGCAGGGGCTTGCCGATGCGGAGGCAATTCCATCGCTCAGGCGTACGCCCCTTCGGCCAACGCCGTATCGAACATCGCCGCGATATTTTCCGGCGGCACGCCGGCCTGGATGTTGTGGACGGGCGCAAAGACGTAACCGCCGCCAGGCTTGAATGCTCGCACGTGTTGGGCGGTTTCCTGGGCGACTTCTTCCGGACTGCCGAACGGGAGCGTCCGCTGGCAATCGAGCGACGCGCCCCAGAAGGTCAGCCGATCGCCGAACTCGGCCTTCAGCCGCGCCGGGTCCATCCCCTTGGCGCTGGTTTGGACGGGGTTGAGGATATCGACGCCCATTTCAATCAGCGAGGGGATGAGCGGGTATAACGCGCCGTCGGAATGGAGCATCACCTTCATGGCCGTGTGTCGATGGATCCAGTCGATCCCCCGCTTGTAATGCGGCAACAGCCTGTCGCGGAACATCTTCACCGAGAGGAACGGCGACTCCTGCGTGCCGAAATCGTCGCACAACTGCAGAATCTGCACGCGATTGCCCACGGCGTCGCAAAAGCGGCGCAAGTTTTCCAGCCACGCCGTCACCAGGATGTCGTACAGCTCGGCGACATAGTCGGCCTCGGTGGCGAAGGTGACGATCCAGGACTGGAAGTCGCCGTTGCCCAAGCCGTAGAACAACTCGTAGGGCGGGCCCAACGGCGCCACGATCGCCAGGTCGGTGTTCTGGTAGAGCGCCTCCGCCTGCTGCCGATAGAACTCGCACTCTTCGTCGGACAAAAGCGCCGGGCGAAACTGCTGCAAATCGACGTGAGCCGCTCCGGGATACACCTCCAGGCGATCGAAGTAGAATCCATCGCGGGGCATGCGGGCGAGCAGCCGGCCGTCGCGCACCAGCGCCAGGTCGCCATTGGGCTCGACGACCGGATCGAAGCCGCCCGGCATCTCGACCGGCGTGCCGTCGAACAGCCGCCATGGTTTCCAGTTCTCGTTGCGGATGCCGAAGGCAACGGCCGGGCGATACAGCCCGATTACGTCTGCGTGGAAGCGCTCGCGCACCGCTTGCTCGACTTCGGCGAGCATCTGGAATACGTCGAACACCCGCGTGGGCGAGTCGAGGCCCAGGTGCTGCTTCAGCCGATGATACGCGCTGGCGGCAATCCCCGACTGCCGCGTGCCGCCGAGGTCGATGGGCGTCCGATCGGGCTCTTGGTGATTCACGGCTCGCAGCACGCGCTCTCGTGAGTTCATAAGCGAATGCGTTGTGCTAGTGCGCGAATATGCCCCGGCCCCGTGCCGCAGCATCCGCCGAGGAAACTCGCCCCCGCGGCGACAAGCTCCGCGCCGGCCGCGGCGAATTGCTCGGCGTCGTCGTCGTACACCGCCTGGTCGCCGACCATTCGCGGCATGCCGGCGTTCGGCTTGATCCAGAGGGGCCGATCGGTGGCCGCCCGCATCCGCCGACAGATGCCGACGTACGCGGCGATGCCCTGTCCGCAGTTGGCGCCCACGACGTCGGCCCCGGCCGCCGATAGCTGCTCGGCCACTTGTTCCGGCGTCCGGCCCGTCATCGTGCGGTCGCGTTCCTTGCCGGAATCGAAGATGGCGCATGCCACGACTGGGAGTCCCGTCGTCCGGCAGGCGGCGGTCGCGATTAGAGCCTCCTCGAGATCGGCCATTGTCTCAATCACCAAGGCGTCGACGCCGCCGGCAGCTAGGGCCTGGGCTTGCTCGGCGAAGGCGTCGTGCAGTTGTTGGGCGGTCACTTCCTCGGCGAATAGCATTTTTCCGCTGGGACCCATCGAACCGAAGACGCGACCCTGCGCGCCGGCGGCTCGTCGCGAGATCGCCGCGCCTGCCTGGTTGATGGCCGCGACCTGGTCGGCCAGCCCGTATTCCGCCAGCGCGACGCGATTGGCGCGAAACGTATTGGTGAGCACGATCTGGCTGCCCCCTGCGACATAGGCCCGCGGCACCTGCTCGACGAGCTCCGCATGCGACAGATTCCACTGGTCGGGACACTGCCCGCCCGGCAGGCCAAGCCGTTGCAGTTGCGTTCCCCAAGCGCCGTCGGCCACTACCGGGCCGCCGCTCAGGAGGTCGGCGATCAGGTCGGTCATAGCGGCTCCCCTGCGGCTAGTGGGCCATCGAGTCCGGCGGTGGTGGCGGCGCCGCAGGTAGGTAACGGTCGCCGCCGCTTGAAGACGCTAGCGCGCCGCGCCCCGTTACATCGCCTGGGCGCGGCAAGCGCCCGTGCTGCAGCTTACAGCGACTTCGCCTAAAATCACAGCGGCCGGGATCGTGCCTGTCCGATCGCATGCCGAAGCCCGTTCCTCGGAGCGTCGAGCGGCTCAGTCAAACGTAAATCGCCCAACCCACGGCAGTGCCATGAGACAATTGATAACTGCGGTCGTTCGCTTGGCGTCGCTGCTGTGCCTGCAACTGCTTGCCTCGCTGGCCGCGCCCGGGCTTTTGGCCCAGGAGCGGCTCTATGTCGCGCCCGGCGGCAACGACGCGTGGTCGGGGCGTCTCGCTCAACCAGCGCCCGATGGAAGCGACGGTCCGCTGGCCACCTTACATGGCGCCCGGCAGGCGATCCGCGGCGTGATCCGGCAACACGGCTTGCCACCGGGCGGCGTAATCGTCGAGTTAGCGGCCGGCGAGTACCGGCTCGCCGAGCCGTTGGCCCTCGGCCGCGAGGACTCCGGCGCCGCCGAGGCGCCGATCGTCTACCGCGCCGCAGACGACGCCGAGGTGCGGCTTACGGGCGGCAGGAAGGTGACCTCTTGGGAGACCGTCGCCGAGCCGGCCCTACTGGCGCGACTTGATCCGCAGGCACGGGGACGCGTCCTGCAAGCAGACGTCGGGTCGCTCGCGAACGACGAACTGGGCAGCGTCGCACAGGGCGGAGCGGAATTGTACTTCGACGACCGGCCGGCCAAACTCGCCCGCTGGCCTAACGAGGGATTCGCCAACATCCGCGAGATTACCAAGGAAGCCCCCGCGACTGTGCATGGACGGTCGGGCTCCAAGGTCGGCAAATTCCACTACGACGGCCAGCGGCCAGAGCGGTGGATCGGCGAGCACGATCTCTGGTTACACGGATACTGGTTCTGGGACTGGAGCGACGAGTATCAGCGGGTGGCGTCGATCGATCGCGATCGCCAGTTGATTGAATTGGCCCCGCCTTATCACGGCTATGGATACCTGCGCGGGGCCCGCTACTGCGCGCTGAACGCGCTAGCCGAGCTTGACGAGCCCGGCGAATGGCAACTCGACCGCCGATCCAAAAAGCTCTATTTCTGGCCTCCCGGCCCGATCGACGGCGGTCGACCGACGCTGTCGGTCGCCGATGAACTGATCACTGCCAAGCAAGTCAAACATGTCACGTTCGAGGGTCTGGTGTTGGAGTGCGTGCGGGGCACGGCCGTGCAAATCGTCGACGGCGATGCCGTAAGGGTCGTCAACTGCACGGTTCGCAACACCGGCGGCGGAGGCGTGACGATCAGCGAGAGCCGCAACTGCGCCGTCGTTGGGTGCGACGTTTACAATACCGCGGCCGGCGGCGTGTCGCTGTCGGGGGGCGATCGTTCCACGCTCACGCCGGGCAGGAACCTTGCCGAAGGCAACCGTATTCACCACTACGGCCGTTGGAAGCGAACCTACACGCCGGGCGTCAGCATTGCGGGCGTCGGCAATCTCGTGCGGCACAACCTGTTCCACGACGCCCCGCACAACGCCGTGCAGTTGTCCGGCAACGATCACCTCATCGAATTCAATGAATTCCATCACGTCTGTTTGGAAACCGACGATGTCGGCGCTTTCTACATGGGCCGCGACTGGACGCAGCGCGGCAACGTCGTCCGGTACAACTACTTCCACCATCTGGGGCGCCATGGCGGGGGCATCGGCGTCATGGCCATCTATCTCGACGATTGGGCCAGCGGCGCGACGGTCTACGGAAACGTCTGCTATCAGGCGGGTCGCGCGGTGCTCATCGGCGGCGGCCGCGACAATACCATTGAAAACAACGTCTTCGTCGACTGTTCGCCGAGCGTTCATGTCGATTCGCGCGGACTCGGCTGGGCCAGCTCCTATTTCGACGGCTCCGATACGACGCTCGTCGATCGGCTCAACGCCGTAGACTTCCGCCGGCCGCCGTGGAGCGAACGGTACCCCCAGTTGCTCTCGCTCTATGACGATGAGCCGGCGATCGCCAAGGGGAACCGAATCGTACGCAACATTTCCTGGGGCGGCCGCTGGCTCGACCTGCTTGACGGCCTGACCGAAGACGTCGTTGCCGTCAACGATAACCTGGTCGGAGTCGATCCCCAGTTCTGGGAACCGGGACGCGATTTTCGCATTCGCGAAAGCTCGCCCGCGTTCGCGCTAGGTTTCAAGCAGATTCCGTTCGAGCAGATCGGCCTGCCCGCTGGCGCCTCCCACGGGTCGGCGCCCGAGCCTGAAGATGCAGCGGCCGACGCCCTGCGCCCCTGAGCGCGGCGGCGGGCGGTTGTCGGCGGTCGCCTGCCGCTTTTTCGGCGTCTCCCAAATACCGCGCGCAAGAATTTCGAATTCCCCGAGCTCGTAGGCGCTTTCGCCGCGGCCCGTTAGATTGAGGCGATCTTGTCGCCCGGTTCTTCTCGCCTGATCGGCGCCCCACGGGGGAGCATTGCATGCGCCTACGAGTTCCTGCGGCAGCCGCGCTGTTGGCCGGCCTTCTGTTCGTTCTCGGCTGCGGCGAGGCCGACCGCCGGGCGCCTTCCTCCGCCGGCGCTGAAAACCGTGCGGCGCCCGGCCGGACGTACGCCGTTCCGCCGAGCCCCGACGTGCAGTACCAACTGCAAGCTAGGCTCATCGAGGCGCTTCCCGGCGACGTGATTCAACTGGAGGCGGGGCGGTATGCGCTGCGGCGGCAACTCGACGTCTCGGCGGATAACATCACCATTCGCGGCCGCGGCGCCGACCAGACCGTCCTCACGTTCCAAGGGCAGACCGCCGGCGGCCACGGCATCGAGGCGACCGGCGACAACTTCGTCCTGGAAGGCCTGGCCATCGAAGACGCCGCCGGCAACGCCGTCAAGGTGCTGGGCGCCCGCAACGTCGCCATTCGCGACGTGCGGGTCGAGTGGACCGGCCCGCCGGCCGCGTCCAATGGCGCCTACGGCCTGTATCCGGTGCAGTGCGAGAACGTGTTGCTGGAAAAGTGCGTGGCTATCGGCGCGTCCGACGCCGGCCTGTACGTCGGGCAGTGCCGGAACGTCGTCGTGCGATCATGCCGCGCCGAGCGCAACGTCGCCGGCATCGAGATTGAAAACACCGTCGACGCCGACGTGTACGACAACGTCGCCACGAACAATTCCGGCGGGATTCTGGTCTTCGACATGCCGGGACTGCAGCTCAAGGCGGGCCGCAACGTGCGGGTCTTTCGCAACCAGGTGAAGGCGAACAACCACCGCAATTTCGCCGATCCGGGGGCCATCGTCGCCGCCGTGCCGCCGGGCACGGGCGTCATGGTCATGGCGACCGACCACGTCGAAGTCTTCGACAACGACATTCGAGACAACTGCACTGGCAGCGTTCTGATCGTCAGCTACCTGGCGATCGACCGCCGCATCAACGATTCGGCGTTCGACGCGATTCCGGAGTTCATCTCGATTCACGACAATCGCATCGCCGGCGGCGGCGGCGATCCGCAGGGGACGCTTGCCGAGCTGCTCAAGGAGGCGCTGGGACCGCGGTTTCCGGACATTCTCTGGGACGGCGTCGTCAAGTCCGCGACCGAGCCGCCCCCGCTGCGGTTGGCCGACAACGCCGGCGCCTCGTACGCCAACTTCAACCTCGCGCTGCTTACGCCCGAAAACCTCCGCGCGGGCGCCTACCAGCCCGATTCCGACGCTGCGCGGCTCAGCGCCGATCTGGCGCCGCTCGCGCCGGTGGCGCTGGCGCCGCACGATCGACCAAAAGCCGCCAGCGCGGCGGCGGACGTGTACCGAACGTTGCCGAAGACGCTGTCGGAGTTCGGCCTGTTCGAAGGCCCCTTGGCGAAGCATCAACCCGCCGCCGGCGTCGTGTTGTACGATCTCAACACACAGCTTTTCAGCGATTACGCCGAGAAGCGCCGCTATATCCGCCTGCCGCCCGGCACGCAAATGCAGTATCGCGAGCAGGGCGTGCTGCAATTCCCCGTGGGAACGGTCATCGCTAAAACGTTTTCCTATCCGCACGACATGACCGACCCCGCCCAGGGCGAGCGGATCCTGGAAACGCGAATCGAGCTGCTCCGCGACGACGGCTGGTATGGCGTCACGTACCTGTGGAACGACGAGCAGACCGAGGCCCATCTGGCCCTCGGCGGCGGCGAAGTCGACGTGCAATGGGTTCACAGCGACGGGCAGCCCCGCAGCGTCAACTACCAGCTTCCCAATGCCAACCAGTGCCTCAATTGCCATAGCCAGGACAAGGCCTTCGTCCCCATTGGACCGACGGCCCGCAACCTGAATCGTCCGTTGCCGGCCAGCGGGCACGCCGAGAATCAGCTTCAGCATTTCGCCGCCGCCGGCATGTTAGACGGGCTGCCCGCGGGGGACGCCGTTGCCGCGCTGCCCCGGTTCGACGATCCTCATTCCGGTTCGATCGCCGAGCGGGCCCGCGCGTGGCTCGACGTCAATTGCGCCCACTGCCACAGCCCCGGCGGAACGGCGCGACCCTCGGGCCTGGACCTCCGCTGGGATCAAACCGACCTGGCCAAGCTCGGCGTCTGGAAGAACCCCGTGGCGGCCGGGCACGGCTCGGGCGGACGCTTGTACGACATCGTTCCCGGAAGGCCCGACGAGTCCATTCTGCTGTATCGCCTCGAATCGGAAGATCCGAGCATCGCCATGCCCAACGTCGGCCGCCGGCTGGTTCACTCGGAGGGGGCGGAGGTGGTGCGCTCCTGGATCGCCGCGATGCCCGCGGCCCAGTAACAGTAGCCGCCGCCCAAGCACGGAGCCAGCGACGCCTCCGCGCCTTCGGCCATAGCCAACGAGCGAATCCATGGCCACGAAATCCGCCGACCAGTGGTTCGCCGAATATGGCGAAAGCCACCGCCATCCGACCAATAAAGCGATTCACTGGATTTGCGTGCCGACGATCGCCGCATGCCTGCTCGCGCTGCTGTGGGAAGCGCCGACGCCGCCGGCCCTCGAGCGCACCTGGTGGCTCAACTGGGCTACGCTGCTGGCGGCCGCGTCGCTGGTTTTCTACGTGCGGCTGTCGCCGTCGCTGGCCGTGGGGATGGCGATCTTCGTGGCGATCGTCGTCGTCGGGATTGCCCTTTACGAGCGCTGGGTCGCGGCGCCGATTTGGCAGTCGGCGTCGCTGGCGTTCGTTCTAGCATGGGTCGGGCAGTTCATCGGCCACTCGATTGAAGGCAAGAAGCCGTCGTTCTTCCAGGACGTGCAGTTCTTGCTGATCGGACCCATCTGGCTGCTGTCGTTCGTGTATCGAAGGCTCGGAATCCCGTATTGAAGCCAGTCTATGCCCGTGACATCGCCGCCGCTGGTTAGCCAGCCCGCCACGCCGACCAGCGACATCGACCGCGCGATTGCCGATTTGCAGATCGGCGCTCGCCGATTGATCGCCGCTACGCTCGACGAGCGGATCAACTGCGTGGCCGATTGCATCGACGGCGTGGCAACCGTGGCCCGCGACTGGGTGGAGGCCGCCTGCCGGGCCAAGCGCATCCCGCCATCCAGCGCGGCGCGGGCCGAGGAGGTCCTTGTCGGACCGGTAGCCGTGGTCCGCTACCTGCAGCTCATCAAGCGCACGCTGCAAGAACTGCGGTCCCGCGGCGTGCCGCGGCTGCCCGGGCGTGTGCGCGTCGTCGGCGAGCGCGTCTGCGCGCCGACGTTTCCTACCCGCAGCCTCTACGACGCGATTGCGTTTCGGTCCATCACGGCGGTGACATGGCTCGAACCCGGCGTGCCAGCCGCGAGGCCGTTTGGCGACGCGCCCGATCGCCTGGCCCGGCGCATCGCGCCGCCGCCGCGCATCGCCGCCGTGCTGGGCGCAGGCAACGTGTCGTCGATTCCCGCGACCGACGTGCTCACGTCCATCCTGCAGAACGATTGCGCCGTGCTGCTGAAGATGAATCCCGTCAACGAGTACTTGGGCCCGTTTTTCGAGCGCGCGCTGGCGCCGCTCGTCCGGGCCGGCATGTTGCGCATCGTCTACGGCGGTCCGGAAGTCGGAAGTTACGCCGTCCAGCACCATGCCGTTGACGCGGTCCACGTCACCGGCTCGATAGAAACTCACGACGCCATCGTCTGGGGCGCCGATGCGGACCAGCGCCGGCAGCGCAAGCAGCAGGGCCGGCCGCTGCTAAGCAAGCCCGTAACCAGCGAACTGGGCAACGTGACGCCCTGGGCGATCGTGCCGGGCGATTACAGCGATGCACAACTGATGTCGCAGGCCGAGAACATCGCGGCCTCGATCGCCAATAACGCCTCGTTCAACTGCATCGCGACGAAGTTGCTCATCACCTGGCGCCGCTGGCCCCAGCGCCAACGCTTTTTGGACCTCGTCGAATCGATTCTGAACGCCATCCCGCGCCGCTACGCGTATTACCCTGGCGCGGCGGAGCGGTACGTGGAGTTCGCCGGCGGACAGGCCCAAGCCGACGACCAGGGGCGCCTGACCTGGCTGCTCCGCCGGGACGTCGATCCGCACCAGTCCCCTCGCCTGCTGGATACCGAATCATTCGTATGCGTGACCGGCGAAGTCGCCCTGCAGGCGGATTCACCGCGGGATTTTTTGCACCGCGCCGTCGAGTTCATGAACGAGCAATTGTGGGGAACGCTCGCCGCGGCCGTGACCATCCCCGACCAGATGCGCACTGGCGAGGGCCCGGCGGTGCATGCCGCCTTGCGGCGGCTGCGCTATGGGACGATCGGCGTCAATCTATGGCCCGGCGTGGCGTATGCGCTGATGTCGCCCCCCTGGGGCGCCTATCCGGGCGCCGATCTGGCCAATGTGCAAAGCGGCCGGGGACGCGTCCACAACACCTACCTGCTCGACCGCCCCGAACAGACGATCCTCCAGGCGCCGCTGGCGATGTTTCCCAAGCCCATGTGGTTCTCGACGCACCGCCGCCCTGAGTCCCTGGCTTGGCGCCTACTGCGCCTGTACTGCCGACCCGCGCTTCGCAAACTGCCCCGCTTGCTCGGCGAAGCGATCCGCGGCTAATGAGGCGACCAGCCGCACTGGCGACGCCGTCTCGGCAACGAGCCAACGAGCGCCGCGACGCCGCCCGCCATCGCAACGCCCGCCGACGAGGCCTCCGGCACAGCCGCCTGCGCGGACGCCGCGGCGCCGCCGACGGTGCGCCCGAACTGACGTTGCCACATCAGTAGATCAGCCCCGTCCACGTCGCCGTCGCGGTCGGCGTCGCCCGCAGGGTCCGCGGTGCTTGAGTCGCCGAACCGCCCGCCCCACGCAGCCAAGTCGGCCGCAGTAACTTGCTCGTCGCCGTTGAAGTCGCTGAACAGCCCCTCGGCGACGGTGATGCGCTGGTTCACCGCCACGTCGGCCAGCGTCTGCCGATAGCCGCTGGGCCACACGATTTCAATGCGATCGATGGTCGCGATATCCCCAAGTCCGAAGTGCGCGGTCATCTCCGACTGCGAAAGATAACTGCTGCTGCCGTCGATTTCAGCGACGTAAACGACTCCCGGTTGATTCACGTCCGGCGTCAGCGTCACATAGGCGCCGATCCCGTCGCGATTGGATTGCGAGCCGACGGTCTTGATGGCGATCCAGTTGCCCGCATTGCCGCCGTCGTTGCGATACAAGATCGGCGGCTCGCCGAAATTCACGATAAACAGGTCCAAGTCGCCGTCCCGGTCGTAGTCCAGCGTCAGCAGGCCGCGGCCCTGCCCCGCGTCGGTGATTCCCGATTCGGCCGAGGCATCGACGAATTGCGGCGCAGCGAAGTCGCCGGTGTGCCGCAGCAGCATCGTCCGGTCCGGCGCGGCGATGCCCATGCCATTGGTGTGCGCGATGTCGAGGTCGCCGTCGTTGTCGAAGTCGAGCGCCTCGGCCCCCCAGCCCCAGCCCCCTTCGCGAACACCGGCCGCTTGCGTGACGTCGGTGAACGTGCGATTCCCGTTGTTGAGAAATAGCCGGTTCCCCGACGGGTGCACGCCGGTCCCTCGGCCGATCGACGTGACGAACCAGTCGAGCCAGCCGTCGCGGTTGAAGTCAGCCAGCGTGAAGCCCATATCGTTCGTGCCCGTGGCGATCCCCGCGGCGGCCGTCCCATTGACGAACGTCCCGTCGCCGTTGTTCCAGGACAACCGGGTGGTTTTGGAATCGGAAGCCACGGCGATGTCCGTGTGCCCGTCGCGATCGAGGTCGCTGAACCGCGGGGTGAACGACAACGATTTGCCCGCCAGCGGCCACGAGACGACGTCCATGGCGACGCCCGCGCTGGCCGTTACGTCGCTAAAATGGCCCGGGGCCTCCGCGCCGAGATTCCGAAACAGCCGCGCTTGCGCCGGAATGCTGTCGGCCGTGAAGCCGCGCCACTCGGCGATGTACATGTCGAGGTAGCCGTCGCGGTCGTAGTCCCCCATCGAAACGCTCGTCCCGCTGGTAAGCGGCTCGCCCGTCACGTGAACGCCGCGCGTCGCGCCCTCCTCGGCGAAGCGGCCGAGGCCGTCGTTGATGTACAGCAAGTGCCGCGACTCGTTCAGCGTCGCGACCGCCAGGTCCAGATCGCCGTCGTTGTCGACGTCGCCCCACGCGGCGCCGTTGGTCTGGCGATTGCCGACGCCGCCGGGAAACGCTGTTAACGTCACGTCGGAAAACGTGCCGTCGCGGTTGTTGCGGTACAGTACGTCGCTGTCGAAATACCGCGTGACGTACAGGTCGACCCACCCGTCGCCGTCGAAATCCCCCGCCGCCGCGCCCCCCGACTGTTCCTGGGCGAAGGTCGGCCCGCAGGTCGGGCAGTTCGGCAAAGCGGAATTGTGCGTGATCCCGGCCGCGGCTGTAGCGTTCGTAAACGCCTGGCCGCGTGCGGCATTAGCATCAAAGGCGATCGACCAGGCGATCGCCAACCCCACGGCGTAGCAGTTCCGCATAAACCTGGCGCAATGACGAGTCAACGTTCGTAACCAAGAAATCTAACGCTGGCGATGCACCGACCATTATATAATACCCGCTTCTAGGTAGTCGCTGTCGTGCATCGTGTCGTCGCGGCGTACCGACGGAACGCACTGCCAGCCGGCGGCGAGCACGTGGTCGTTGTAGCCGGCCCCTCCCTCGACCCGCAGCGTGGGCGCTCCCGTCGGGACGTACGCGCGGATCCGATAGCTCGTCTCCACGGCCGACAGCCGCAGCCTGCGCAACTCCCAGCCCGCCGACCCGGCGTCCCCCGGCCGGTAACAGGCGACGGGCGGACCGAGAATGTGAAACTGCTGCCCGGTGGCCGGCGCGCTGGAGAGCCCGCGGATTGGCAGACAACCGACGCCGCCTGTGGCCGCCCAGCGCACAACGTTCGCCATGCGCCCCGTCAGTGGCTACAATGGCGCGGAGCGTCCACAAGCGAAGAATTGGAAGGATGCACACATGAACGCCTGTTTTCGAGCTGTAGTCGCTTTCCTGTTTCTTCTCAGCGCTAGTACTCTGCAGGCTGGCTATATCGTCCTCGGCAATCTGCCCGCGACGAACGACGCCTCCGGGACGGCCGTTGACGCCGGAATAGCCAACGGGGGACAGAATCCTGAGAGCATCCGTCCCGCGTTTTCCTTCACCATGCCTTCACAGGCTTATCCGCTGCAACATGTCGCACTGCGGTTTCGGGAATACAACACGGCGGCCGGCGACGCAGTCCAAGTCGGCCTATATCTCGACAACGGCAGCGACCTGCCCGGTCCGCTCGTAGGTAATCCGCTCATCAGCCCCCCCTCCGTCAGTAATGCCGCCGACCAGTTCAACTTCGTACCGGCAGCGCCACTGACGCTGGCGGCATCGACGAAGTACTGGCTTGTAATAAGTGCAACTTCCGGCCGGTTCGTATGGGCCGGATCGGCGCCGTCTATTACGCCGACGTCGCAAGTCGGCGCAGCTTTCGGCAAGCATATCACCTTTATTGGTGATACTCCTCGTGACTCCAATTTCGGCGTGCGGAATTTCGAGATCGTGACGACCGTACCTGAGCCATCAAGCTGGGTGGCAATCCTTGGAGTGTTATTTAGTATTTCGGTCGTTCGTCAAGAGTTCTATCTACGGCGCTATGATCTGGTAAGTGAAGTGGAATCTCAAGTTGAGGTCTACCGCCGTGCTAGGCGTATAGAATAAAAGAGTGGCCTCATTGTTGGCGGCATCTCCATAGATTTGACCGCTGATAATGCCCTGAATGGCGGCGTAAGCCGTGCCGGCGGCGGTGCCAGAGCAATCCGCGCCGCTGCTTAGATTGGAGACTACCGGCAACGAGATCCGTACCCTTGTTGCCGTATTCGGATCGTCCGGCTCAATGTCTGCTTGACCGCTTACCGTTACCGTGTTGCCTACGCGCAGGTACTGGCATTCATAAGCGTCGAAGTTGGCGATGTTCTCGATATCGGTCAAGATAGGCGTATACACCCCGGCGTACACCGGCGGGTTCTGATCCACCTTCACCCACGCCACGTACAGCGCCGTGGCGTCGAGCTGCTTCAGTCGCAGGAAGGGGCCGCGGGCGTCGTCGGCCATTTTGCTCTTGGGCAGACGGGACTCGATCGTCTGCCAGCCGGCGGCGAGCACGTGGTCGTTGTAGCCGGCCCCGCCCTCGACCCGCAGCGTCGGCGCTCCCGTCGGAACGTACGCGCGGATCCGATAGCTCGTCTCCACGGCCGACAGCCGCAGCCGCCGCAACTCCCAGCCCGCCGACCCGGCGTCCCCCGGCCGGTAACAGGCGACAGGCGCATCGATACTCCGAAACCGGCCGCCGTCAGTCGACCGTGAACAATCAAACGGGCGCGTCTGCAGGAGTGACGAAGCGTAAAACGTTGGCTACGCTCCGGGCGCGAGGCTACAATGCGCGGAGCCGTCCGTCCGTCCGCGGAAGCGCCTTGCCGAGGTGTATCATGAATGGAATAAGAGCAATTGCTTCAATCGCCGTCTTCGTCACGTTCGCCGCGTGTTTCGTCAGCGATGGCGGCGCGGCGTACCTCATCCTTGGCAACCTGCCTCCCACCAACGACAATTTTGGTGCGACCGTGGATGCTGTACAGTCTATCGGACAAGCGGTCTCGTTTACCATGCCGGCGCACGCTTACCCGGTCCGCAGCGTCTCGCTGCGACTTAGAGATTACAACACCCAAGAGGGGGATTCTGTCGAAGTTGGGCTGCATTTGGATAACGGAAATAATCTGCCGGGTCAGCTCGTTGGCAGTTTATTCCTTAGGAGAGGCTCAAGCACCGACGCTATTGACCAATTTGTATTCTTTCCGACTGCCCCCATTATCTTGGCCGGGTCGCTGAAGTACTGGCTAGTGGTGAGCTCAATTGATGGGACCTTCCAATGGCATGGATCTGGCCCTCGAAAAACACCGTCCTCCGAAATTGGTGCGATTTTTGGGAAACAAATTGCATTTGACGTAGATGACCATAGCGACCTCCAAGGCATTTCTAGCTTTGCGATTGTGATTCCAGAATGTCCTGCCTCAGTCGGAACTGGAGTTTTGCTTCGCGGCGGTTAGCATAACCCGCAGCGAAGGAGGACTCCATGAAAACCTCGGACCACGGCTCGACGCGGCGTGAGCGCCGCCATTTCTCGGCCGCGCAGAAGGCGGCCATCGTCAAGGCGCACCTGGTGGACAAGGTCCCGATCTCGGACCTGTGCGAGAAGCACCGGATCACGGTCAACCAGTTCTACCAGTGGCAGAAGCAGCTCTTCGAGGGGGCGACGGCGGCGTTCGAGCGGAGGCCCGGGAAGCCGGCCGGCCCCTCGCTCGTCGAGCGGAAGGTCCAGCAGCTCCAGGAGAAGCTGGCGACCAAGAACGAGGTGATCGCCGAGCTGATGGAGGAGAACGTCCGCTTAAAAAAAGTCGATGGCCTGCCCTGAACGGCCGCTGGGTCGAGCCGGACGTCCGCGACGAAGTGGTCGACTACGTCGCCGCGTGGAGCCGGCGGACGGAGCTTCCGGCGAAGCGCTTGGTCAAGCGGCTGGGGATCGGCATGAGCAAGTTCTACGACTGGAAACAGCGGCACGGCAAAGTCAACGAGCACAACGCGCTTGTGCCCCGCGACCATTGGCTGGAGACCTGGGAGAAGGAGGCGATCCTGGCCTTCCACGCCCAGCATCCGCTGGAGGGCTACCGCCGGCTGACCTACCTGATGCTCGACGCCGATCTGGTGGCGGCCAGCCCGGCCACGGTCTATCGCGTGCTGAAAGAGGCGGGCCGGTTCGACCGCTGGAATCGCCGGGAAACGGCCAAAGGAACGGGCTTCGTGCAGCCGCTGGCCCCCCACGAGCATTGGCACGCGGACGTCAGCTACGTCAACGTCTGCGGCACGTTTTACTACCTGATCAGCGTGCTGGACGGCTGCAGCCGGTACATTGTTCACTGGGAGCTGCGCCAGAGCATGACCGAGGCCGACGTCGAGATCGTCCTGCAGCGGGCCCGGGAAAAGTTCCCCGACGCGCGCCCGCGGATCATCAGCGACAACGGCCCGCAGTTCATCGCCCAGGACTTCAAGGAGTTCATCCGCCTGTGCGGCATGACCCGCGTGAGAACGAGTCCCTACTACCCGCAGAGCAATGGAAAAATCGAACGCTGGCACGGGACGCTGAAGCGCGACTGCATTCGCCCGAACGTCCCGCTGTCGCTGGAGGACGCACGGCGGCTCGTCGAGCGGTTCGTCGAGGATTACAATGAGCGCCGCCTGCACTCGGCCTTGGGGTACGCGACCCCGGCGGACAAACTCGCCGGCCGCGAAACGGCG
>QEVI01000108.1 GCA_003576855.1 Planctomycetota bacterium | reverse complement strand
GGCGGGCCCCTGCAGCCGCGATATCCAGGCGCCTAGCGACGGCGAATCGGGCGCCAGGCGGGGCAACATGCACTGTTCGGCGTAATGCGGGCCGCGGGCGCCGACAATGCTCCGGATTATCACGAGCTTATCCATGATCGCCGCCAGGTTCGGCAGCAGCTCGCAGACCTGGATGCCGGCGACGTTGGTGCTAATGGGCTTGAACTCGCCGCGGATCTCCGCCGGCGCGTCCGGCTTCAGATCCCAAAGATCCTGGTGCGGCGGCCCGCCGGGCAGGAAGATGTTAATCAGCGACTTATGCGACGGGCCGGCGCCACGGGCGGCCTCGGCTCGCAACACCGAAGCGAGCGTCAGTCCGCCGGCGATGGAGCCGCCGACGGTCAGAAAATCTCGCCGGGAATAACCATCGCAAAAAGAGCCGCGACGAGCTGCCTTGCTTAGCAGGGTCAACATGCGAGCACCTCCCCTGGGTCGTTTTGGCGTCGGCTATTATAGTGCTAGAAAACAAGACTCGCTACCTATTAATTCCGGCCATGAACGCATTGCCCTGGCTTCGTCTGTCGCTCGTTACCTGCATCCTGTCGGGAACCAGCCTCCTGCCGGGGCGTGATCCCGCGGCTGGGGAGGTCAGTTTTGTCAGGGACGTAGCCCCGATCTTGGCGGCCAAGTGCCAGTCGTGCCATGGTCCCGAGTTGGCCGAGAGCAGTTATCGCCTCGACAGTTACGACGCCCTCATGCGCCCAGGGGACCATGGCACGGCGCCGGTGACAGCAGGTTCGGTGGACGACAGCGAGGTGTACCGATTGATTGCCGCAGAAGACCCCGACGAGCGCATGCCGGCAAATGGAGACCGGCTCACCCCTCACGAACTCGCAACCGTGGCGGCTTGGATCAATGGCGGCGCGAAGTTCGACGGCGCCGACGCCCGTGCTCCGCTCCGCGAGATAATCCTTCGCGACGGGTCGCATCCTGCGGCGCCGGCCTCGTACCCGTTCCCCATACCGGTCACGGCGCTGGCGTTTACGCCCGATGGCTCTCAACTAGTCGTGGGCGGTTATCACGAACTTCTGCTGTTTGATCCCTCGACCGGCGCGCTGCGGAATCGTATCGCAAACATGCCGCAGCGGGTGCATGGCATCGCGCTGAGCAACGACGGCCGCTGGCTCGTCGTGGCCGGCGGCGCGCCGGGATTGTCGGGCGAAGTTCGTTTGATCCGGTGGGACAATGGCTCATTGGATGATCGTGCAACGCAGTTACTCGCCGCGTCTGACGATGTGATGCTCTCCGTCGCATTCCGACCGGACGGAAAGGAAGTTGCCGCCGGCGGGGCGGACGGGTCTGTCCGCCTATTCGACATCGACGCCGCGGCCCAACGGCTAAAGATCGATCATCACGCCGATTGGGTCAACGCCATGCAGTACAGCCCCGACGGCAAGGCGATCGCCACCGGTAGCCGCGACAAGACCGCAAAGGTTTGTGATGCAGCGAGCGGCGCATTGCTCGCCGCCTATTCCGACCATGAGGCGCGCGTTCGTTCGGTGGCGTTTACCCCCGACGGCGCCTGCGTGATTAGCGCCGGCGGCGCCCACGTGAGACAATGGAAGCTCGCCGACTCCACGCTCGTCGGCGAATTCACAGGCGCCGAAAAGGAAGTTCTTGCATTGACGCTAGCCGGTGAAACGCTCATCGCCGGCGGGGCGGACTCGGCCGCCAAGGCTTTCAAGGCGGCGGACCGCTCGCTCGTCAAATCGCTCGCCGGGCATCCGTCTTGGATCTTGGCGCTTGCCTGGAGCCCGGCGAGCGGCCGTCTGGCCGCTGGCTGCTTCGACGGCACAGTAGTCGTTTGGCGCAGCGATACGTGGGAGCAAGAGGCGCGGTTCGCCGCTGCGCCGCTTCAGGCCGCTGCGGCGCCAACGCAGCCCTAATGGATCGTCGCGTGGCCTGCTAATGGGCGCAGCGGCTCACTGCTCCGGCAAGGCGCCGTGCGGGGGCTTGATGCCTTTGTGCGCCGAATCTATTCGTCGCTGCTGCCGTGCGGGCGAGCGGAGGACCCGTCGCTGACCACGGCTGCGCAGCGCCGCCAGGCAAACCTCCTGCCGGTTGAACGCCAATTGCCGCAAGCGGACGTCGCGATAGCCCCATTGGCGTACTCGGTCGGCGAACTGAGGCAATTGCGCCGCAAGCTGCCAATCCGGCAGCTTCAGTGTGAGGATCATCCCGCGGATGGAGACGCCCGGATGAGTTACAACGGCTTCCACCGCATCGAGCGTGTAGAGCGGCGCGACGTTCATATCAGCGGCCAGCCAATGCACGCCGCGGAACGCCTTTCGCGAGATCTCAATGGCACGGGCGCGGACGTGGGTGAATCGCGGGTGGTCGGCCACCACGTCGGCGACCTCTGCCGGGTCTACGCCGACGACTTCCAGCCCCGCGTCGAGCAATGCCTGGGAGGCCCCTCCCGGAGCGCAACCCAGTTCCACGATTCGCTCGCCGCGCGCCATGGGCAAACTGGACCAGGCAAGCGCCTCGGCCATCTTGCGATAGGCCCGCGACACGGCGTAGTCGGGCAGGTCGATGGGCGGAACGCCGCCGGGCCACCCGGCGATGCGGCTGGTCGCGCGATGGCATCCGGCAAACCATTCTCCCGGTTCAACCAGGATCACGTCGAGCACCCACCGATTCCGCGGGGTAGGCTGATCGTGCTCGAAACCGCCGTCCCGAAGGGCAGCGGCCGGCGACAACTCGCGGAGCGCTTTCGCCGCCTCGGCGGCCAGCGGAGTGGGCCCTGGCTCAAAGCCGCGATCGCCGGGAACCCGCTCGTCGCGCTGCCAAACATGGAGGCCGCTGATGGCCAGGGCTGGCAAGGCAGCGGCAACGGCGGGAAGTTCCCACAAGCGGCGCGCCAGGTCGGTCAGGCGGTCGCCCTTGACCGAGCCGAGCGAGAAACCGCTGGTCCGTGCAAACGTCCCATGGAGAGAGAACGTCGCTGGTTGGCTGCACGGCTGGTCGAGCTTAAATGTCACAAAACCGGGACGCGAAAAAGCGGGGCGCAGCGCAGGCATCCGCGAGGCGAGCTCCCGCTTGAGCGCCGCCTCCGCGCCGTGCTGGCATACGGCGAATACGAACTGCGGCCGCCAGTGTTCGTCCATGGTGTAACGACTCGTCCGGGCGATGCTTTATAATGGAATGCTCGCAGGCAGCGGGCGGCAGGCCGCGAGCGGCGGAAACCTCTCCGCCGGCTTGGGTACAATCTACCACCAGGCCACGACATTGATAATTCGCGGGGCTCACAAATGACGCAACCTTCCCCTAGTTCGGACGAGCAACTGCGCAGCCGGCTCACGCCGGAGCAGTATCGAGTCACCCAGCAAAAGGGAACGGAGCGGCCCTTTAGCGGCGAGTACTGGAACCACTTCGAACCGGGCGAGTACCGCTGCATCGTATGCGGCGAGTTGCTGTTCGACTCAAGTTCCAAATTCGACGCCGGATGCGGTTGGCCCAGCTTTTTTCAAACAGCGGCGCCCGGCGCGGTTGACACGCAGGAAGACCGAAGTCACGGGATGGTACGTGACGAGATCGGCCTGCGGTACTGTGTCAACTCGGCGTCGCTGCGATTCGGCTCGTGAGCTGCCTGCCTGGGCGGACCCAAATGTTGCGGCTGAGGGTCTTCGCCGCCAGCGACATGGCCGGCGAGCCGCTCACCGGCTAGCCGGCCGCAGCGGGCTGTGGGCCAGCACAAATCGCCGCTGCCCGGCCGTCGCAAACTGGACCGTCGCTCGGCGATTCTTGCCGGCGCCAGAGAGAGCGACGATCTTCCCAGGCCCATGCTCAGGATGCATTACCGTCATTCCTTGAACGAAATCGTCGGGCGCCGCGCCGCTCGTTGGCGCGGGTAGGGCGCCGGCGAGTCGCGCGGCGGTCATTACCTTCGGCGCTTGCGGCACGAGGTTGGGCGTAAACGGCTCCAAGGCGCCCGGGGCGGATCGCGCGGGGCGGGACGCATCGAGTTCGTCTGATGACTCGTCGTCGCCGAACGCATCGTCGCCGATGTCGTCCCAATTCGGCGGATACCACTGGTCGCGGCCGACCTCGACCAGTTCCATTTGGTCTCGCGGCATTTCCAGGAGGAACTGGCTGGGTACCGTCCGCCGGCGTTGGCCGCGGAAGTCGCGATGCACCGCATAGCTGAGCTGCAGCGCTTCACGGGCTCGCGTGATCCCGACGAACGCAAGTCGCCGCTCTTCTTCCAATTGCTCTTCGTCGTTGATGCTTCGCTCGTGGGGCAACAGGCCATGCTCGAAAGCGACCAGATAGACCACGGGGAACTCCAAGCCTTTTGCGGCGTGGAGCGTCATCATCGTGACTTTATCGCTCTCGGACTGCCAATCGTCGGTCTCATTGGCGAGCCAGGCGCTTTCCAGGTACTCCTCGAGGCGTCCGCCGCCTGGATGGGCCTCGTCGAACTGCCGTGCATCGGTGAGAAGTTCTTCGATGTTGGCCAGGCGATTGAGATCCTCCTCCGAATCGCTGTCTTGAAGGGGTTCACGATACTTCGTCTCGGTGAGAATCGTGCCGAGCACCTCTTCCAGCGGGGCGTTCGCCAGGTTCGACAATCTGTCGATCAACGCGGCGTATTGGGCGACGCTCTTGGCCGATCGAGGATTGACGCCCTCGACCTGCTCCGCCCGCCTGGCGGCGTCGAGCAACGAAAGGCCGTGGAGGTACGCGTACTCCGCCAATCGATCGATTGTCTTTCGGCCGATGCCGCGGGCCGGCGTATTGATGGTTCGCAAGGCTGCCTGATCGTCGCGCGGGTTGTTGATGAGTTGGCAATACGCCAGCACGTCTTTGATCTCTTTGCGCTGGTAGAACTCCTGCCCGCGAACCATTTGATACGGTACGCCCTGCTCGCGCAGCGCGCGTTCCAGGCTTCGGGAGAGCGCGTTCACGCGATAAAAGATGGCGAAGTCCCGGGGTCGGCGGCGCCCGGCAGCCACCTCGTTGGCGATTTCATCGGCGATGCTGCGGGCTTCGTCGTCTTGCGTGGCGTATTGGACGAGCTTTACCGGAGCGCCTTCGCCGTTGTCGGTGAACAGCGACTTCGCCTTGCGTCGCAGGTTCGAACCAATGAGTTGATCGGCGACGCGCAGAATCGACTTCGTGCTGCGATAGTTCTGCTCCAAGCGGACGACCTTCGCATCGGGAAAGTCGGATTCGAATTGCAGGATGTTTCTAATGTCCGCCCCGCGCCAGCCGTAAATCGACTGGTCCGGATCTCCCGTGGCCGCAAGGTTGGGATAGTCGATCGAAAGCGCTCGTAGCATGACGTACTGCGCACGGTTCGTATCCTGGTACTCGTCGACGAGAACAAACCGGTGCCGCGCATCGAGTTCCGCCCGCACGTCCGCGTTCTGGTACAGCAGAGTCGCTACGTGCAGCAACAAGTCGTCGAAGTCCACCGCCGACGACGCCAGCAGCCGCTGCTGATAGGCCGGATAAGCTTCGGCCACAATCTGGCTAAGAGGGCTGCCGATTTGCGGTTGATACTGGTCGAATGCAATGAGCTGGTTCTTTGCGGCGCTGATGGCGGCGGCGATCCGCTCCGGCGAGTAGTGCGCAGTGCGGATCCCGCCTGCTTCGATTACCCGTTTAAGGGTTTGCCGTGCATCGTCAACATCGTAGATCGTAAAGTTCGGCGTGAGACCCACGTAGCTGGCATATTCACGCAGCAGCCGGGCGCCGAAGCGATGAAACGTGCTGACCCACACCCGCGCCCCGCGGGTCAGGGCTTCGACGCGAGTCCGCATTTCGTCGGACGCCTTGTTGGTGAACGTCAGCGCCAGGATCTCGCCGGGGCGCACGCCTTCGCGGAGCAAGTGCGCAATGCGATGCGTCACGACGCGGGTCTTGCCGCTGCCAGGGCCGGCGAGCACGAGCAACGGTCCTGCGACATGGCGAACAGCTTCGCGTTGGGCTGGATTAAGCGATTCTAAGAGTGGATCCACGACGCCTCCCAAGCCCGCCCGCGAGCCGCGCCGCTGGCCATCGGGCGCCGGCCGGGGGGCCAGCGGCCGGTTATTAAGCACAGGTCCTATGGTACGTCTGTCCGGGAGGAATCGCCAATGCTAGCGTGAGGGCGCCGGCCGGTCGAGCCGCGACGCTGCCGTGGGCGGCGAGCCAGGCGCGCAGCGTCCCGGCTCGACTATCTGGCCAGAGCAGTCGTTGCGGCAATTCGCCGGTAATTTTTTGAGTGAAATCCTCGCGGAGTTTGCTATATTGCCGCCCATTGGCAGGCAGCCGCATCGGACGCGGCGCGCGAAGCGAAGTCCGTGCGAGCAGCCTAAGTTGTTCCTGGACATTCATAAAGGGGAGGGAGTCCCGTATGTCTCGCATTCCACTCAATCAGGCCGAACTAGCCAATCAGGGACTTAACGACCGCCTGCAAATGAGCACCGCGGAAATCGGCCTGGAGGTGCGGACGACCAACTGCCTTGAAGAACGAGGCATTTTTACGGTCAACGACTTGCTGCACTGCACCCGAGACGAACTACTCAGTATTTCGAACTTCGGCGAGAAGACGCTCGAACAAGTCTACCGGGCGCTGGAGCGCATCGGGTTCCACCGGTCCAACTGCAGGCCGCGGTAGCCGTTCGAGCCGACGGGTGAAAGCTCGGCGCTGAGGTATTCTGGCTCGGTTTGCGCGTCCAGCGGACCCGCTGCAAGCGGGCGTGTCGTTTTTCGGCTTCGTCGCCGTACTGGTGGGGCGAACATTCCGCCTCTGCAGTGCGTAAGGACCGCGTCTGCGCTGAAAACCGTGAAGCAATGCTGTCAGAACGCATCGGCCGGAGGCGTGGGCGTTGCGTTGCGGCAACGTGCTGGTCGCGGCGGCTCGAATTCGGCGTTTTGAACCGGCGCAGCCGCCCGGCATACGCTAGAGTTTTCCAACCCCGCAGGTTATCCGCGCAAGCGGCACAGGCCGTGCATGGCTCGGTCGTGCTGGCATGAGCGGCGGCTCGTGGCAGTTAGCTCTTCCCAGGTCGCAAACTCTTCCCAGCCAGAAATCACGACCAAATTTTGGTTGATAGACGGCTGATTGTTGCCAACGGAAGTTCGGAAGACTAAACCTGATTGTAGGGGGATATCTCTCTTCGTACCGCACTTGCGAGAAGGCGTTCCTATGATCTGCCCAACAACTGGCACGTTCCTGTTAACCACCGCGGCCCTGCTAGGCTTGGCGGCCTGTACGGAGAATGCCGCCAAGGGGCAGTGCGCTACGTGCGTCACGCCCACGGTCGCCTATTCCCCCGTGGTCGTACCGACCACGACGGTCGTGCAGCCGACCATCGTCCGCACGGGGTGGTATCCCGGCTGGCTGCTTGATCGGCTGCGGCTGAATCGCTGGGCAGTCACGGCGCCCGTTTACACGACAAGCTACGCTCCGGCGTACCAGGCTTCGTACGCACCGACGTATACAGCGTCATACGCGCCCGCGCCCTACGTGGCCGCCTACGCTCCTTTGCCGACGACTGTTGTGCAGACATCCTACTATGCACCAGCAGCGCCGTCATGCGTCTCTTGTGCCACGCCTGCCGTAACGACGAATTACGCGCCGACGGTCGTCTATCGACCAATCACGGCGTCCCCCGTCGTTCAGACGGCCTTTGTCGAGGCGGTCCCCAGTTGCTGCCCGGCCGATCCTTGCGGCGCTTGCGCTGCATGTGCCACGACCGTCAGCACGGCGAGTTATGTCGACTCGGCCGTTGTCACGACGCCTGCGTGCCCGTCATGTGCACCGGCGACCAGCAGCGAGCCGACATTCACGACGCCGTCTTCTGGTGCATCGAGCGGCAGCGCCAGTACTCAGACTCCGCCTCCGTCGCTCCCCGCCGACTACCAAGCGCCGGCAACGCCACATTACGGGTCTGGATCGCAGACTCCGGCTTCCGGCGGCGCCGCCCAGCCGCCGAACACAGCCACGCCTGCGCCGCAGCCAGATGACGGCGCCGTCAATGGCTCGACGACCCCTGGTTCGTCCAACCCGGCAAGCCCAGGCACAGGCGCCAGCGACCCGACGACTTACTGGAATCTTGAAGCGCCGCCGCTGATCGGCCCGCGAAACGGCGATCGGACGGCGAACCGTCCAACTGTAGAAATCCACGACGCGGTTTTTAGGCAACCAGCGCGTACGTCGCAGGCCAGTACCGCCGCGCAACCAGCCGGGGCGGCCAGCGCGTGGTATTCTGTTTCCGAACGGCAGTAGCGCGCCGTTGAGCGTAGGCGTGGGCCTTCGGCTCCACGGTCTCAGCGGTTATACGGGCCAGAATGGACGCCGCCGTCGGCCAAACGACGGCGGCGTTCTTGTTTCTCGTTGCCGTGGAGTCGCACGCCGCTTCGCCGTCGCGGGATTGCGGCCGGAGCGACAGCCGATGGCTTCGTCTTCTCAGTTTCGCCGTTTCGTGCTTCGTAAGGGCGACTGGCATCGCTGAGCTGACAGCGGGCGCCCCTGTCCCGCAGCGGCGGTCGTCTTAAACTACTGGAATGACGAACCATGAGATCGCCGCTGCTTTCAACGAGGTCGCCGACCTACTGGAATTCCAGGGCGCCAATCCGTTCCGCGTGCGCGCTTATCGCAACGGCGCGAAAAGGATCGGGGATCTCAACGAATCGCTGGCGGCGATCGCCGAGTCGTCGGACCGCTCGTTGAAGGAGATTCCGGGCATCGGCGACGATTTGGCGCAGAAGATTACGACCCTGTTGCACACCGGTACGCTGCCAATGTTGGCGGAGCTCCGCCGGGAAATACCGCCGGGCGTCTTGCTGCTGGCCCGCGTGCCCGGCGTGGGACCTAAGAAGGCAATGATCCTGCAGCGCGAGCTGGGCGTTAATTCGCTGAGCGACCTGCGCGAAGCCTGCCAGGGGCAACGGGTTCGCCGACTCAAAGGGTTCGGCGCCAAAACCGAGGAAGGCATCATCAAGGGGCTGTCCATAGCGGAGACGGCCGGCGCGAGAATCCGCTGGGCGGACGCCGAGGTCATCGTCCAGAACCTGATCGAGTACATGCGCGAGGCGCCCGGCGTGCGACAGCTCGAAGTCGCCGGAAGCTACCGCCGCGGCCGCGATACGGTCGGCGATCTCGATCTGCTGGCAGACGCCGACGACGGCGGCCCGGCGATGGACCGCTTCGCCGCCTGGATGCACGTGCAAGAGGTCGTATCGCGCGGCGATACGAAGATGACCGTCCGGCTCGTCTCCGGGATGCAGGTAGATCTTAGAGTCGTTCTCAGTGAGTCGTTCGGGGCGGCGCTGCAGTACTTCACCGGCTCGAAAGAACACAACGTAGTAGTCCGCGCCCGCGCTAAGCAGCAGGGTCTCAAGGTGAATGAGTGGGGCGTCTTCCGCGCCGCATCGGCCGATGGGCATGGCAACGAGGAGACTGCCGTTTCTCCGCTCGAACAGTACGTCGCCGGGCGCACCGAACACGAAGTCTATGCCGCGCTGGGCCTGCCGTGGTTTCCGCCGGAGTTGCGCGAAGCGCGGGAGGAATTCGAGTGGGCCGCCGCCGGACGGTTGCCCGAGCTCGTTTCGCTGGAGGATATCCGCGGCGATCTGCATATGCACACGACGGCGAGCGACGGGCAGCATTCGATTGAGGAAATGGTCGCCGCGGCCCGCGCCAGGGGACGGCAGTACATCGCCATCACCGATCACTCGAAGCGCGTCTTCATGGCCCGCGGCTTAGACACGCAGCGATTACGCCTTCAATGGCTCGAGGTTGACCGCGTCAACCGGCAAGTGGAGGACGTCGAAGTGCTCAAGGGCGTCGAGTGCGACATCCTGGAAAAGGGGGGCATGGATCTTCCGGACGACGTGCTCGCCGAGGCGGATTGGGTCATCGCCAGCGTCCACTACGGCCAGAGCCAGTCGCGTGCGCAGATCACCGCGCGGGTTCTCCAGGCGCTGGAGAATCCCCACGTCGATATGCTGGCTCATCCTACCGGGCGTTTGATCAATCGGCGCGATCCATACGACATCGACATGGACGCGGTGCTGGCAGCCGCCGCGCGGCACGGTAAATCTCTCGAATTGAACGCCAATCCCGCGAGGTTGGACCTGCACGAAGTCCATTGCGCGGCGGCGCGCCGGCTGGGGATCCCCATTGTGATCAACACGGACGCCCACAGCGCGGCCGGCATGGACGTAATGAAATACGGCGTGCTCCAGGCGCGCCGCGGCGGACTGACTGCCGCGCACGTGCTGAACGCGCTTCCCTGGGCGGAGTTTCGGCAGCGTATGCGGCGCCGACCGTAAACAGCCTCATGCTGGCCGTCGCATGGCGGCGGCGGAAGCTGTTTACTTAGCGGCAGCCGTTATGTTTTGCGGCTTGGTCCCCTGCCTCGATTCGCCGCCCTGCCTCGATCGCCGAGATGCCGACGATCAAGAACCTCTTGCACGAGCTCGTCGCCCCGCTCACCAGTTCCACCGCGCTCTTGGATGTGCCGAACCACTCGGCCAGGACTTGTGCAATGGCCCGGTTTGCCTTGCCCTTCTCCGGCGGGGCGGCGACATCGACGCGCAAGGCGCCGTCGTGCTCGCCGAACACGCCGTTACGCCGCGCCCCCGCCTTTGCTCGGACCGGCAGCAGAACGCCGCGCGGATGGGCCTCAAGCTGAATCACAGCTCACTCCCGTGAAAAGCGCCGATCCGATGCGCACCATCGTCGCCCCCTCGGCGATGGCTTCTTCAAAGTCGCCGCTCATGCCCATCGATAACACGTCGAGGCGCACAGCCGGCGGGGCGCTGACGGCTAGCTCGTCGCGCAATTCCCGCAATGCTGCGAAGTTCAGCCGCGCCGTCTGGCGGCCGCCGTGCAGCGCCGCCATGGTCATCAGCCCGGCAATCTCTACATGTCGGTAAGCGTCGGCTGTGGCGATGAGGCGGCGAGCTTCGTCGGCAGCGAAGCCTTGCTTGGCCTGTTCGCCAGAGCAGTTGATTTCGATCAGCACGCGGGCCCGCAAACCGAGTTCGGCGGCCTGGGCGTCGACTTCGGCGAGGAGCCGCACGCTGTCTACGCTATGTACGAGCTCCACCAACGGCAGCGTGCGGCGGACCTTGTTGCGCTGCAGCTTGCCTACGAAATGCCAACGTGCGCCGGCCAACTCCGGCGCCGCAACCTTTGCCCAAAGCTGCTGCGGGCGACTCTCGGCGAGCGTCGTGCAGCCGCACTCGACGAGCACCGCCGCCGTGGCGGCGTTCACGTACTTAGTGACCGCAATGAGCTGCACCTCGTGCGGCGAGCGCCCCGCCGCATGCGCCGTTGCGTCCATTCGCTCCCTGATGCGAGCGATGTTGTCGGCGATGATTCGACGGGCGTAGGGCATGGCTACCAGTAGACGGTGCTGCTCAATGAAGACTAAACCGCGATTAACCGCCAAGGCAGCGGACTCCTTTTGCCCTGCCGGTGTGCACGTGCCAAGCCACGACTTCGCCGCGACGCCGCAAGCGGCGCGGGATTTTGCCGAAAGCCGGGGCAGCAGCGCCGTATTATCCCTCGATTTCAACGAGTGTTTCAATCTCGCCGGCCGGCGCACGGAAGCGTGCGACCAGAAGTTCCGATGACGTGTTTTGCCCAAGAAACGTGCGATTGCCCCGCGGTCCTTGGGAGCGGTAATACACCCATTGGTCTTTTCCGGCCTGCACGCGATACCCAACGGCAACATCGGACGATTGGATTGCAAGGGACTCGGCGACGGTCAACTGCCGCCACGTAGACGGCTGTCCGGCGCGGTGTGGGTTCAGATCTACGAAAAGCGGGCAAGCAAGTGCGCTAGACATAGCGCGCTGAGCGAGGTGGATCGCGCCAGCGGTGAATGACAATTCTCCAATGCGGGGATCAATGCGCCACTCGGGCAGCGCAAGCGGCGTCAGCCGAGCCAGCGGAGAGCCATCGATGATAAGCGCGTCGCGCGTCTCGCCTTCGCCGCAAAGAAGCAGACCGCGCCCCAAGGGTAGCTCCCATGCGTATTCCAAGTGCGCTTTGGTCGCATGCTTAAGATGATCCGCCAGGATCAGAAACTGGTCCTTGTGGGCAAGCAAGACTTGGCGCTCGATCCAGGCGCCGCCTTCCAGCGGCAGGGACAGCTCGAGGTAATCGACGTCGTTGTCAGAAAACCAGCAAAGTTCGTCCCACGAGCCGTGCGGTTTGCGAGCGACGCCGTCGATGGAGCATTCAACCGTCCAAGCGCCGCCGAGCAGCTTGCGGCCTGCGGCCCATGCGTGTAGTTGCACTTCGGGCGACGAGAAGTCGACGGCGACAAGCGCCGCGCCTGCGTGCCAACCGCTCCGCATCAACGTGAGGCCAGACGAATCGCAAGAAACGGATCGCACGGGTAGGCCGATGCGCTTCGAAGGCTTCGCCCCGCCGGCTTTTTTGTCGGCCAGCAAGCGGCGAGCGGCGGCGGCGTCCTTCTTTCCGCCGCCGATGCGCAGGGCCGCCTTCAAGAAGTCGCCGCGCCAGGGGTCGCCATCGCTATGCAGCGCCAGGCGGCCGTCGGCGTCAGTCCAGCGGAGCGATTGCCGTAGGAGGGCCTTGTACTGCCGCTTTGCGCGCCTGGGCCATTGGCCCCGTTTCAACTCGGCGGCCATGGCGCGACAGCGCGTCCAGCAGGCCAACAGCGGCCGCATGGCGTCTAAGTGATGGGCCCGCGGCAGACCGTCACGGTTGAGCAGTTCGTCCGTCGCCTGGCATAGGCGCTCGGCAACGCCGGTTCTCAGGCGGTGCAACGGCTGCATTTCAGGAAACAGGTACGCCAGCGTAAGCGGGAGTTCTACGGCGAGCATCTGCTGAGCGACCGCCAGGTCCGCCCGCGGCTCGAGGGGACTCCAACTGGCGGCGTGCCGAGCCGTATCGGCGAGCAGATCCAGGACTTTCCAACCTATCGCGGCGTCGAGCGCACCGCCCTTTTCGCCCAGGATGTGAGCGGCCGCCAGGCACCCAACGGCCAACTCGTAACCTGGGGCCATGTGCTTGGCATGGCTGGTCCAGTTGTCCAGCGCAACTTGGAGACGATGCTTTTCCATCGCACGGCCAGGCTTGCCGAGCCGCTTGATCCCTCCGGGCACAGCGAGCTGGTCGAGAAGTTCGCTGGCCGGCGGCGATAGCCATCGGGCGTCGATAGCCCAGCGCAACGGCGTGCCGTCGGCGCAGCATAGGGACGAAATGGCGGCGGGGACCGCCCGCTTCTGCCAGTACAGGTCCCAAGCATGCTCTGAACCGATGCGACCGATCCGCAGTTGCCGCGGCGCCGTTTTGCGCCAGAACTCCGGCCGCGTCGCGGCGATCGACAGCGCTGTCGCCGCTTTGCCATTGGCGTGCGGCGGCGCGATTGAGTGTGGCAAAGTGGCGTCCTGCTGCGGATTGAACGTGGCTGTCATAGCTAACGGCGGCGCTCCACGGCTATACTGAGGCGATCCGGCGGCGCCAGCCCGACGCGGCCGGAACGTATTGTATGCTGACGCTTTCGCCGCTTCACGGGGCCCGCCGGCTTTTTGCGAATAATGGGAGCCTGCAGCGCACGGGCACAGATGGCTATAATCTGTCGGCGAACGGCGCCTGCGTCGGGCCTTGGCATGGCGTCGGGCCTTGGCATGCAGTGTGCGTGAACACTTTTGCGTGAGCCGTCAGTCGTATCAGGCGTCACTTTCCTCTGCCGGCAGGGGCCGCCGTGCTGAAAGGAATCGAGTATGGTACCGTACTCCATCACGGTCGCGAGCCGAATTGCGTGTGCCGCGATTTCCTGCCTCGCGTTGGCGGCGACTTGTGGCGCGGCGGCGGCCCAGGAGGTCGCAGATAAACCCCGCTTAGGCGGCGCGGGACCGGGCGTAGCGACGCCCCCCGAGGACGAAAAGGTCGTCGAGCCGCCCAAGCTGCCGGAGCCGGAGGGCGCCCGTAAACTCCCGGACCCGGACCGCGTGTGGGTCGATGCCAAGCGTAAACAGGTACTGGTTGACGGCTATGTCACGCTTCGGGAGGGGTTTCTGGAGATGTTCGCGTGCAAGGTGGGCACGAAGGAGCACGAGTCAATCGTCGCCGTGCGGAGCCAAATACAGACGGTTCACGCGGCTCTGCTGGCCGTCGGCGCCAAAAGCGGCGAACCGGTGCAGTATGTGCCGGAGTTCAAACCACCGTCCGGCGACGAGATCGCCATCGAAGTTCGCTGGCTCGACGACCAAGGCAAGTGGCAAGCAGCCCGGGCGCAGGAGTGGGTTCTAAACCAGCGGACCAATAAGCCGCTGAAGCACCCCTGGGTCTTCGCGGGCAGCAGTTTTTGGAAAGACCCGGAGACGGGCAAAAGCTACTACACCGCCGAGCAAGGCGACTTCATCTGCGTTTCAAACTTCACCACTGCGATGCTCGATTTGCCGATTCCCAGCACGCAGGCGAACGACGGCCTCATGTTCGTCGCCAACACCGCGAAGGTTCCGCCGCTAGGCACGCCGGTAAGACTCGTACTGATGCCGAAGTCCGACCCAGCTCAGGAAAAGCCCAGCGAGAACAACGACGGCGCCAAGCCGGCACGATAAACGACCGGCTGGCGCCAACGCACTTCGGTATCGCCCAGCGCGACTGCCGGGGTTGGCCATCAATCTCCGCCAGCATCGTTCGCGCTGCCCCGTGGGGCGCTGACGTCGTAGCAGAACAGCATGTCTTGATCCCGCAGATACAAGCGTCCATCGCAGATCACCGGATGGGTCCAGATGCGCCCCGACGGCTTGCGGAGGGTCGTCTGCGGGGCGAGCGTGAAGCGGCCATGCTCCTTCCAGCCCTTGGGGCTCGCTTCGATGAGCACGACCTGGCCATCGTCTTCGCCGAGGCAGTAGAGTCGGCCGTGGGCGTAGGCGATCGCGCCCTTGCCGAGCGACTCGCCCGCTTCTTTTTCGGCTTCGTCGCGTTCTTCGCGCCATAGGCGCTTGCCGGTCAGGAACTCCTGGCACATCCATCCCTGATCGTCGGAGTAACCGTACAAATGATCGCCGACGAGAATGACGCCGCCATGGTGGTTCTTCATGACCTTGTTCTCGAAGACGGTGTTCACGCTGCGGTCATCGCCGATCTTGAAAAGCTTGCAGCCCACGCCATAGCCGGTCGTGGCGTACACGAAATCGCCCCTGGTAATGGGCGTAGGCACAACGGCGACCTGGCCCGGCCAACCCTCGCTCCAGTGCACTTCGCCAGTTTCTGGATTAAACCCGATGAGCTGATCGGGCAGTAACTGAACGCACTCGGGCCCGTAGGAACGGCGGGCCGCCACGATCGATGCGTAATGAGCGCCGGAGTCGATCTCGTTGGTGCGCCACAAAATGTCGCCGGTCTTCTTATTGAGTCCGGCCAAGGCGCCCTGATCCCCTCCGGGCGTGCAGACCACGACGTCGCCGTGAACGTAAGGAGACTCGGCGAAGCCCCACATGGGCGTCTTGCCGCCCAGGTCGTCGACGAACGACTTTTTCCAAGCGAGCTTCCCGTCGGCGGCATGGATGCACACGAGGTTGCCCTGGCCGCCGATGGCGTACACGAAGTCGCCGTCGACCGTGGGCGTACCGCGCGGGCCGTCGCCCCAGTTGTTTTCGAGCATGTCGCCGATTGGGCTGGCCCATAGCTCGGTTCCCTTGGCCGCATCGATGGCCAGCAGCAGTTCCTGGCCGTCGCGCGCGCCCATGATGTAGAGTCGGTTCTTTACAATGGCCGGGCCGGAGTAGCCGACGCCGCAGTTCTTGAACAGCCAGACGCGTCGCGGCCCCCCTTCGGGCCAGGATTGCAGCAGGCCGGTTTCGGCAGAGATATCGTCTCGATTTGGTCCGCGCCATTGCGGCCAGTCGGCTCGAAGTTGGCCCCCTATGGCCATCGAAACGATTGCCGACACGGTCGCGAGTACTGCACGAGCGGGCAGAAACTTGATTAGCTCCATGGCACGAAATCTCCAACGGCGAGTCAAGCGTCGCCGAAGAGCGCGGCGACCGACAGAAGCCGTGAATGCTACCAGCGTGCCGGCCGGCGAGCAACCATACCCTGCGCCGGCGGCAGAGTCGGTCTGCGCCGCAGGTCGCAGGAATTCGATCGGAAAGACGCCTTTGGCACGGCGCTAGGGCGTGTCCCAGACACCCGTCGCGGCGACCGGGCGCACGCCGCTCGACGTCGTGTAGTAGCCGTGAATTCTGTAGAGAAGGGCCTTGTCAGCGTCGTAAGTTTCCCAGTCTGGATCCCCCTTGATCAATCCGGAGTTGGCTTCGGACACGCCGCCGCTGGCGTAGCGAATTCTTATTGGCGGGTTGTTGGACGGCGATTCGAGGGAAACGCAAACGGCGTCGCCGCGGTTTAACCAGTAGGCGCCGCTGAGCGCCATCGAATACCACGTGAACGAGGTCGGGATGCCCGTACTGACGAGCGACGTAGAATCCACGATGTTAGCGCTGATCGGTGCACCGCGATAAATGAGAAGGTTTAGCACTTGCCCCGCGTTCTCGCGCCGGCAGAAGATCTCGACCGAGCTGATCCGCCAGCCGTTGGCGTCGGCCGGCAGGTTCATCTGGAGGTATTGGCACCACCACTTGTTGTCCTTGACGGTGTCGTCGGAAAGGCTGGAAGCGCTTGTCAAACTTCTCAGCAGCGTCGGGCCTGCGATGCCGGCACGTATCTCCAGGCTGTGAACCTGCAGCGAAGCGCCGGCGCGGCCGATACCCTTGAGAATTAGCTTGGAATCGGCGTTAGCGAGATTGCCGTCGCTGTCGGAGAGCTTCCAACTGACCGTCCCGAGCCCGTTGGCGCCCAGGGTACGCGCCGTAGTTTCGACGCCGTTGACGTACGTCGATCGCCAATTGGCGTTGTTGGCCAGCAGCCGCAATGCCAGCTCGACGCCGGACCGGGCGTTGCATCGCGCCGCGAGCCGGTTATTGACGGCCACGGCCTGCTTTCGCTCCAAGCGGGCCACGGACATCGCCGTCAGCGCAAGGGCGGACACGATTGTCGCCGTAGCCGCCACGGAAATGTAGATAGCCATGCCCCGGCGAAAACGTGGGCCGATCGATCGCCGTGAAACAGCCATGGGCCCGCTCAATACTTGTCCGTTCGCAAGGACACGAGTTTGGCCATCGTGCGCCCGTTGCGCTGCACGACTACCGTTATTCTCTTGACGCCCGTGTCGAGAAGCGAGACCGTGGCCGGACTGTCTGCGAGAACAAACTCGACCGTCGCGGCATGGCGCCAGCCGCTGCCATTAGGCATCTCCGCGCCGTTTCGGTCCTGGGGCGGCGAGGCCGACCATCCGTTGTAGTCGTCCACATCGTCGAAACTGGACCGGTTGCCGGTCGCTTCGCCGAGCTCTGGTCCAAACAGAGGAAGGGCGCCTTCATCGACGTAGCGGCTGCTAAGTATCTCCGCCATGAGCCCGTGAGCCATGAGATCGCCGCGGATCTTATCGCTGGTCGCAGTCCGGTCTCGCGTCACGGCGCCTAATAAATCCATTGAACCCAAGAGCACGACAGCCACGAGCATGGCCGAGACGACCGTCTCGACCAGGCTTAAGCCGCTTCGCCAGCGGCCGCGATTGGCGATGGTCGCACCCCGCCTCATGGCATGTTAACTAGCGGAATGCTGGTCTGAATGGCCGCGGCGCCGTTCGCCGTCCGTTGAATGACCACCGTTACCCATTTGGGCGCCGCCGCCGTCGGGTGATATTGGAAGGACACGTTGTGAGCGGCTGGCAGCACGTTGGCGACCGGACCGCCGTTGAGCTGGCGCTTGAGCGGCTGCCCCGCCGCCGCAGGCCAGTGATAGCGAATGGTTTCCGGCGTCGCGTCGGCGTCGCCGCGGTCAGGAACTGTGACGGTGATGGCGCTGGAGGACGTCTCCGTCAGCGCGGTGGCAAACTGC
>QEVI01000107.1 GCA_003576855.1 Planctomycetota bacterium | reverse complement strand
TTCTTTGCCCAACACATTCTCGATTTCGTACTGGTCTGACCGCCCCGCGCAGGGCGATTGCACGTCTGGCATCACACGTCAATGGAGCCCAGGCGAGGCCGTCCGCGACAAGCGCAACTACATGGATCGTTAAGCGTTACGCTCATGCCCGCGCAGGCGAGCGGACGCACGTTGGCAGCTCAAGGAGGAGCTACGCACATGCGCAAATGGCTCATTTCAACCGCGCTAATCTGCATGCTAGCGCCTAGCGCCGGCTGCCTGATCCCCATCTATTCGGGCGACCCTGCGCGGCGGGCGCAGCAGTTGTTTTACACGTCCGAGAACCTGCGGCTACTACTGGACGAGTGGGAACGAATCTGGTTCCTCGACCAGCCGAGCCACCTGACGCCGCACAGCGTCCACGGCGGCATCATTTAGAGCCGGCCGGTGCGGGGGCCAGGCGCCCTGCACCGGAGGAGCGCGGCCAGTCGCCGAAAGTGAATTCACGCGCGGCGTGCGCAGGGCCGAGGCCGTGCGCACGCCGCCCACGTGCGCCCGTTGCGGCCGGCGGCGATTCGTGTCATCTTCAGCAGTTGAAAGCGAGCGGCCGGGAGTTGGCGCGTTTGTCGTAGCATGCATGCGAAGCCGGCCAGCCGGCGACCGCCGCGAGCCGATCGGCGCATCGTTGCGCCGCGCCTGTCCCGCCCGATGGCATTGCCGCCGCCTTGAATCTCCCCCCTGCCCCCACCGCCGCCCCGGCCGTTGATTTGCGTGTGCGGCTGGGCCGGCTTGCGCTGCCCAATCCGATTCTGGTGGCTTCGGGGACGTTCGGCTATGCCCGCGAGATGGAGCGGCTGGTCGATCTTTCTCGGCTGGGCGCCATTGTGCCGAAGACCGTCACCCGCGAGCCGCGGCAAGGCAATCCGCCGTGGCGGACGGTGGAAACGCCGGCCGGCATGCTCAATTCGATCGGCCTGGACAACGACGGCATCGACGCTTTCATCGCGCACCACCTGCCGTATCTGGTCAGCCTCGGCTCGCCGATCATCGTGAGCATCGCCGGGCGCACGGTCAGCGAGTTCGTCGCGATGTCGGCCATGCTGGGAGAAGCGAGCGGGCCGGCGGCGCTCGAGCTGAACATCTCGTGCCCGAACGTCAGCGGCGGCATCGACTTCGGCACGAACCCGGCGATGTGCGAGCAGTTGGTTCGCCAGTGCCGCGCCGCGTGCGGGCTGCCGATCGTGGCCAAGCTGACGCCCAACGTCACGAGCATCGCCGAGGTGGCGCAGGCGGCCGAAGCGGGCGGCGCCGACGCCATTTCGCTGATCAACACTTGCCAGGGGATGGCGGTCGATTGGCGGCGACGGCGGCCGCTGCTGGGCAACGTCATCGGCGGCCTCAGCGGCCCGGCCATCAAGCCGATCGCCTTGCGCTGCGTCTTCCAGGCGGCGCGGGCGGTGAAGACGCCGCTGGTGGGCATCGGCGGCATCGCGACCATCGACGACGTGATGGAATTCCTCGTCGCCGGGGCGACAGCGGTTCAACTCGGCACGGCCAACTTCTACAATCCAACCGTGTCGATGACGGTGCTCGACGGGCTGCCCGCGGCGCTGGCGACGCTGGGAGCAACGACGGTCGGCGAGGTCGTCGGCTCGTTGCAACTGCCTTCGACTTGACGCGGCGCTGTGCGGCGGAAAGGGGGGCGACGAGGGGGGACGGAATTCTTTTGCGACTGGAAGGCGCCTGAACGAGTTGAGTTGCCAGTCGCAAAAGAACGCCGACCCCGCTAGCGCCCCCGTGAGCGCGCCAATCAGCCTGGCCCTGCGAACCCTGAACCCTTCGTTACTCCATGCGCGTCCTCAGCGGCATACAACCTACCGGCCCGTTTCATTGGGGCAACTACTTCGGCGCCATCCGCCAGTACATCGACTTGCAGGATCAGGCGGCCGAGGCGTATTACTTCATCGCCAACCTCCATGCGCTGACGACCGTGCGAGACCGCAACCTGCTGCGGCAGTACACGCTCGACGGGGCGATCGACCTGCTGGCACTCGGCCTCGACCCGGAAAAGGCGGTGCTGTTCGTCCAGTCGGACGTGCCGGAAGTCAGCGAGCTATGTTGGCTGCTGCTCACCGGGACGCCGATGGGCCTGCTGGAGCGGTGCGTCAGTTACAAGGATAAGCTCGCCAAGGGACTTAAGGCCGACGCGGGGCTCTTTACCTACCCGGTCTTGCAGGCGGCCGACATCCTGGCCTACGACGCCGACGTCGTGCCGGTCGGCGAGGACCAGGTCCAGCACATCGAAGTCTGCCGCGACATCGCTGGCAGCTTCAACCACCACTTCGGCGAGACGTTCGTCTTGCCGAAGGCCAAGATTCTCGATCACTCGGCCCGCGTGCCGGGCACCGACGGCGAGAAGATGTCCAAGAGCTACGGCAACACGCTGGCGGTGTTCGACGACGTCAAGGCGCAGCGCAAGCAGATCATGCGGATCACCACCGATAGCCGGCCGATGGACCAGCCGAAGGCGCCCGAGGGCGACGTGCTGTTCGACTTGTACAAGCTGGTGGCCAGCGAATCGCAAGTCGCGGAAATGGCGGCGCTATATCGCCGCGGGGGGTTCGGCTACGGGGAGGTGAAGAAGTCGCTGGCCGACGCGGCCGAGGCGTTCTTCGCGGCGGCGCGCCAGCGGCGTGCCGATTGGTCGCGCCGGCCGGACGACGTCCGCGACGTGCTCCAGTCGGGCGCCGCCAAGGCCCGCGCGAAGGCGGCCGCGACGCTCGCCCGGGCTCAAGCCGCCTGCGGCGTGAAAGGCTACTGACATGCCGGCGCGGATCCTCGGCATCGGCACGGACGTGATCGAGTGCCTGCGCATCGCGCAGATGATCGAACGGCACGGCGAGCTATTCGTGCAGCGGGTGTACACCGAGCATGAGATTGCGTACTGCTCGACGAAGAAGGCGGCCACGCAGCATTACGCCGGCCGCTGGGCCGCGAAGGAGGCGGTGCTGAAGGCCTTGGGCACGGGCTGGGTGCGAGGCATCAGTTGGCGGGACGTGGAGATTCGCCATAAACCGGGCGGAGCGCCGACGGTGATCCTCCGCGGCGGCGCCCGCGAGGTGTTCGATCGCGCGGGCATCGCCGAGATGCACATCAGCATCTCGCACTGCCGGACGCACGCCGTGGCGTTTGCGATCGCCGAAGGGCCGGCGGCGGACTAGGGACTAACGGTCGCTGTTCGCGTCGGGGTCTTTACGTTGCAGCACTTCACAACGGCACTGGCGGGCAGCTTCTGCGATGCGGTAGCCGTCGTGCTCGAACCGCGTCGACAATTCGTCCTTGATTTGTTTGAGGCCGCTTACGAAGCCGACTTCTTCTTAACGGCCTTCTTCGACGGCGCCTTTTTCGCCGCGGCTTTCTTCGTGGTCGCCATTCGACTCGCCTTCTTCTTTGGCGGGCCTTGCGCCGCTTTTTCGGCGAGCATGGCGACGGCTTCGTCGTAGGTCAGTTCTTCGACGCTCATGCCCTTGCGGAGCGACACGTTCGTCTCGCCGTCGGTGAGATAGGGGCCGTACCGGCCGTCGAGGACCTGGACGGGCGAGTCGGTGGCGGGCGAGGGCTTGTCGAAGACCCGCAGCGGCTCTTTCTTAGCCGCGGCGCCGCGACCGCGGGTTTTCGGCTGGGCCAGCAGTTCGACCGCCTGGTCGAGCGTCACCTCCAGCGGCGAAACGCCTGCCGGCAGCGAACGGGTGTCGTCGCCGCACTTGACGTACGGTCCGAAGCGGCCGTTGTAGGCGACGATCGGCTTGCCGCTCTGCGGATGCGGGCCCAGCGTCCGCGGCAAGGTCAGCAGCTTCAGCGCGGTGGCCAAATCGACGTCGGCCGGGTTCATGCCCTTCAGCAGCGAAGCGTTCTGCGGCTTCTCGTCGTCGTCGGGCGCGCCGCGCTGCACGTAGGGGCCGAAGCGGCCGGTCTTGAGATAGACGGGCTTGCCAGTTTCGGGGCAGACGCCCAGCGGCTCGTCCCCCTGCTTGGCCTGGTCGAGCAGCTTCAGCGCCGCCTCGAGCGTCACCTCGTCGGGGGGCAAGTCTTCGGGGAGCGAAGCAGTGCGATCGCCCTGCTCGACGAACGGCGAATACCGCCCGACGCGGACGTAGACCGGCGCCCCGTCGGCGGGCTGGCCGATGAGGATCCGCCCGATGCGCGCCGGGTCGATCTCGTCGATCTTGTGCTCGAGCTGCTTTTTCAGTCCGGGCCGGCCATCGCCGAAATATAACTTCTCCAGGTAGTTGACGTTGTCCTGTTCGCCTCGGCTGATCGCGTCGAGGTCGTCTTCCATCTGGGCGGTGAACTGGTAATCGACCAGGGCGCCGAGATGCTCTTCGAGCAACTGCACGACGGAAAAGGCCACCCACGTCGGCACCAGCGCGTTCTGCTTTTTGAAGACGTAGTTGCGGGCCAGAATGGTGTCGATGATCGAGGCGTACGTGCTCGGCCGGCCGATGCCGCGCTCTTCGAGCGCCTTGGTGAGCGAAGCTTCGCTGTACCGTGCGGGGGCCTGGGTCGCGTGCTCCTTAGCCTCCAGCGACGTGCAGGCGAGCCGCTCGCCGACCTCGACGCTGGGCAGCACCCGCTCCTGGTCGGCCAGCTCGGCGGTGGGGTCGTCGGACCCTTCGACATAGGCGCGGAGATAACCGGGGAAGTCGATCGTCTTGCCGCTCACCTGGAAGACGCAGCCCTCGCCTTCGATGGTGATCGAAATGCGGCGGCCGCGGGCGTCGGCCATCTGGCTGGCGATGGTCCGCTTCCAAATCAACTCGAAGAGCCGGTATTCGTCGCTGGCCAACTCCGAGCGCATCACGTCGGGCAGCTCGAAGGGATGCCCGGCGGGCCGAATCGCCTCGTGGGCCTCTTGCGCGTTTTTCACCTTCGAGCGATACAGCCGGGGTTCGGCCGGCAGGAATTCCTTGCCGTAGTTTTCGGCCACCAGGCGGCGCGCATCGTCGACGGCCACGGACGCCAGGTTCGTCGAGTCGGTGCGCATGTACGTGATGTGGCCGTTTTCGTACAGGCTTTGGGCCACCTGCATCGTCCGCCGGGCGGTGAAGCCGAGCTTCCGGTTGGCTTCTTGCTGCAGCGTGCTGGTGGTGAACGGCGGGTACGGGCGGCTCGTGTACGGCTTGTCTTCGACGCCGGCGACGCGGAACTCGCCGGAGCGAATCCGCGCGGCCAGGGCCGCGGCGGCGGGGCCGTCCAGCAGCATCAGGTCCTTGTTCTTCAGCTTGCCCGTGGCCGGGTCGAAGTCCTTGCCGGCCGGTATCCGCCGCCCGTCGATGGAGACGAGCGTGGCTTCGAGGGTCTGGCGGTCGCTCTTGGCAAAGAGGCCCAAGAGGTCCCACCAGGTCGCCGAGACGAACGCCATCCGTTCCCGTTCGCGCTCGACAATGAGCCGCACGGCGACGCTCTGCACGCGGCCGGCCGAGAGCTTCGGCCGAACCTTTCGCCACAACAGGGGCGAAACCTCGTAGCCATACAGGCGGTCGACAATGCGGCGGGTCTCCTGGGCCCGTACGAGGCCCTGGTCGACTTGCCGGGGTCCGCGGAGGGCCTCCTCGATGGCGTCCTTGGTGATCTCGTGAAACACCAGCCGATGGACAGGAACCTTGGGTTTGAGCAATTCGAGCAAGTGCCAACTGATGGCCTCGCCCTCGCGGTCCTCGTCGGTCGCCAGGTACAGGGCGCTTGCGCCCTTGAGTTGGTCCTTCAGCAGTTTGATCTGCTTGGTCTTGCCGGGCGGTACGACGTAAATCGGCGTGAACCCCTGGTTGACGTTGACGCCCAGGTTGGCCCACGGCTCGCCCTTGTATTCCGCCGGAACTTGCTTGGCGCCCTGCGGCAAATCGCGAACGTGGCCAATGCTGGCCTCGACGCGGAAGTTCTTGCCGAGATACTTGCCGATCGTTCTGGCCTTGGCCGGCGATTCGACAATGACCAGCGCCTGGCCGCCGGCCGTCGTGGAGGTGGTTTTTTTCTTAGCCATCGGCGGTAAGTTGGGGTCCTGCGTCTCGTTCCGAACGCCCCGGCCCGGGGAAAAATAGGAATCGGCTGCCCGCCGTGCCTCGCGGGGCATGCGGGGCATGCCTGGCGCCGGCCGTCCAACGACCGCGGAGCCGCTGCGGAGGCATCCGGGCCATTATTCGTCGATTCCCCGGCGGCGAGTCAACAAACTTTCGCCAAGCGGCACGGGCGATCCATCTCGCACAAGCGACGCGGCGTGCCCGTAGCCGCCAGCCAGCAACCGCGGGCGGCTCGCCGGGGCGGACGCCCCTTTGCCGGCGATGGCCAATCGGCGATACTTCCTTATTGGGATTGCGTTTACGTCGATTCCCAATAGAATTTCACGATCTTTATTCGCGCCGCGTTGCTGGACAATCATTACTGCCCGGCAGGGCAAGGTGTCAAGCCTCCGGCAGCGGGGTCGGCCCTCGGCGGCCGGCTCTCAGCCAGCAAAACGGCCGGCGGCGGCGAAAAGCTGGTCGCCGGTCGCCGCCGCTCGACGCTTCCTATTGCAGGACCATTCTATGGCAAGCCCATTTCGTTACTTCCGTAAGCACTCCAAGGCGTTCATGGCGGTCGCGGCGGTGCTGGCCATCTTCATTTTCGTGGTCGGCGATGCCCTGATGAGCCGCCGCAGCGACGGCTACGACGGTCGCGACGCCGGCGCCACGGTCGCCACCTGGTCGGGCGAAACGCTTACCGAGTCGGAGCTGGGCGCCCTCATCCAGCAGCGGCGGATTACCAACGAGTTTCTGCAGCGGTTGTTCGCCGAAGGGGGGGGCCGCTCCGACTACGACTGGCCGCCGGCCATGCCCAAGCTGTTACTGCGCCGCGACCAGGAGGTCGAGAGCCAGGTCGTCGAGACCGAGGTTCTGGCCGACCTGGCCGAAGACGCCGGCATCACCGTCAGCGACGCAATGGTCAACCACTACCTCGAGGAGGTCGGTCTCAACAAGGCCGGGCAGGAGCAGATCGTCGGCCTGTTCAACTCGCTGGGCGACCCGCGGCAAATCGAAGCCATTGTGTTCTCGACCCTGCGCAAGCTGCTGGCGGCCGATTTCTATCGCCGGATGTACGCCGACGCGTCGCTGGTGGTTTTGCCTCAGCAGCGGTGGGAGGATTGGCGTAAGGTCAATGATCGCATCTCCTTGCAGGTGGCGAAGTTACCCGTCGAGAAGTTTCTCGACAAAGTGCCGACGCCCACCGAAGGGCAACTCCAAGGCTTTTACAATGATCACAAGGAGCAGGAGCCGCACCGAACCGAAATCGTGGGCGGCCAGGAGCTCCCTTTGCCCAAGCCAGGCTTCGCCATCCCGCGCCGCGTGAAGCTGCAGTACCTGCTCGGCAACATCGACGCCAAGGCCGAGGAACTGCTCAGCACGGTCACCGACGCGGAAATCGCCGAATACTACGAGAAGAACAAGGACGTTCTGTTCCTCAAGTCGGACCTCGACCCGGCGGCGACGCCGGCAGAGGAGCCCGCCGACGGGGCGCCGACTGCAGAGGCCCCGGCGACGCCCGCTGCAGCCCCGGCTGACGCGGCGGCGCCTGCTGACACGGCGGCGCCGGCGGATGGGGCTGCCTCAACGCCGCCGGCGACGGCCGCAGAGAGTGAAGCCGCCGCGACAACCCAGCCGGAGGCGGAAGGACCGGCCGAACCGGCGTCCGAGGCGGCGCCTGCCGATCCCTCGACCGAGCCGCCCGCCTCCGCCACCGAGCCGGCCGAGCCCCCGGCGGCTGAACCGGCAAGCGACAACCCGAGTTCCTCGCGCGCCGGCCGGCCCAGCCCGTTCCGCTTTGTCGCCTTCCAAACGACGTCTGACGAGTCGGCAGGCGAACAAAAGGCAGATTCCAGCGCTACCGCCGAGCCGAGCGCCGACTCGCCTGCTGCAGCCGCGACGGAACCGCCGGCCAGTGCCGAGCCGGCGGCCACCGGCGAAACAACCGCTGCTGCGGCGAGCGAACGTCCTGCTGCTGCGGCGACCGAACCTCCTGCTGCTGCGGCGGCGGACACGGCCACGTCTCCGTCGGCAGACGGCCAAACCCCGCCGGCCGTCGAGCCGGCGGCGGCGGATGCCGCGCCCGCGGACAAGTACGAACCCTTGGAAAACGTTCGCGATGAAATCCGGCGGACGCTAGCGCGGCAGAAGGCCGAGGAGCAGCTTTCGCGCACGATGGCCGAGGCGAATTCGGCGCTCTCCAGCCAGTACAACCAGTGGGGCATCCGCGTGGCCGAGGCCAAAGAGGCGGAAAAGCCCGCGCCGGCCCCGCCGGCTCGACTTACGGACATCAACTGGCTGGCTCGCGAGCACGGCCTCGCGCTGGAAACGACGACTGAGCTCACAGCGCCGGAGCTGATCGATACGGCCGTGGGACGAGCGACCGACGTCAGCGGCGGTCGCCGGACCGTCACCCAGGAGGCGTTCGAGTCGCAATCGCTCTGGCAGCCGTTCTTGGCGCGGGACGACGCCAATTACTATTTGGTGCAGAAGATCGCCGACTCGCCGCACAAGGTCCCGCCGTTCGACGAAGTTCGCGACAAAGTCCTCGAAGCCTGGAAGCGTCAAAAGGCCGCCGAACTGGCCGAGGCCGAGGCCAAGAAACTTGCCGCGGAAGCGTCGAAGTCGAACGCGCCGTTCGACCAGTTCTTCTTCGCCGAACGCGGCTATCCGGTTGTCAATCAAACGCAGTTCTTTAGCTGGCGCAGCTATGGGGCCGCGGGTCCGGGGACGGGCCAGCCGCCGGTGCTGAGCGAGGTGCCGGAGCTGACGAACGTCGGTCCCGATTTCATGGAAGCCGCCTTCTCGCTGGAAGGCAACGAGGCGGAGGCCGTCATGAACCACGACAAGTCGGCGGCCTACGTCATTCGCCTGGCGGGGCGCCAATGGAGCGACGACGAGCTGCGGCGGCTCTTCCTGGAGGAACAAGTCGGTTGGCCGGGGCAGCTCGATATGATGTTCGAGCACTACACGCAGTTCAGCACTGCCCTGGAGCGGGAACTGCTGCTGGAGCGGGCGAATTTTGAGTGGGACAAGGAATACCTGCTCCGCCGCCAGGAGCGGCTCGCCGAGCGCGGCAGTTGAGTTAAGGACCCTCAACCGCGAAAGTGCGACACGGTTAATGTAAATAGCCCGGCCATCCTGGCCGGGCTATTTGCTTTGGTGGGATGCTGATTATCCTGGCGTCGCCGCGCGGCGGGGTAGGGACCGCGCGCGAGCCAGGATGGCTCGGCTATATAAGGGCGGGGGCTAGTTGCGCTGGGGTTTTAGCACGACGACGCTCAGCGGGGGGAGCGTGAGCTGGACGGAGTACGGCCGGCCGTGGCTCTCGCTCGCTTCGGCCAAGACGCCGGGGAAGTTTCCGACGTTGCTGCCGCCGTAGTAGGCTGAGTCGGAATTGAACACTTCCTGGTACCATCCGCCCACCGGCATGCCGAGGCGGTAATTCTGCCGCACGACGGGGGTGAAATTGCAGGCCACTGCCAGGAAGTCAGCCGGATCCTGCGCCCGGCGGATGTACGCCAGGATGCTGTCGGCGTAGTTGTGGCAGTCGATCCATTCGAAGCCGGTGTACTCGAAATCGACCTGGTAGAGCGCCTTCTCCCGCCGGTAGAGCTGGTTGAGGTCGGCAAGCATCTTTTGGACGCCTTGATGCGTCTCCCACTGCAGGAGGTCCCACTGCAGCTCGTGGTCGTGGTTCCACTCGTTCCACTGGGCGATCTCGCCGCCCATGAACAGCAGCTTCTTGCCCGGATGGGTCCACATGTAGCTGTAGAGGAGCCGCAGATTGGCGAACCGCTGCCACAGGTCGCCGGGCATCTGGTCGAGCAGCGCTCCCTTGCCGTGCACGACTTCATCGTGCGAGAAGGGGAGCACGAAGTTCTCAGTGAACGCGTAGATCAGCGAGAACGTCAGTTCATCGTGGTGGTACTGGCGATGAATCGGCTCGTGGCGCATGTAGCGGAGCGTATCGTTCATCCAGCCCATGTTCCATTTGAGGCTGAAGCCGAGGCCGCCCAGATAGGTGGGCCGCGACACTCCGCCCCAGGCGGTCGATTCCTCGGCGACGGTCAGCGTGCCGGGGTATTGCAGGTGGACTTGCTCGTTAAATTCCTTGAGGAACGAGATGGCCTCGAGGTTCTCGCGGCCGCCGTAGATGTTGGGAATCCAATCGCCTTCGTTGCGGCTGTAATCGAGGTACAGCATCGAGGCGACGGCGTCGACGCGCAGCCCGTCGATGTGGTACTTGTCGAGCCAGAACAGGGCGTTGGAGATGAGGAAGTTCCGCACCTCGTTGCGGCCGTAGTTGAAGACCTTGGTGCCCCAGTCGGGGTGCTCGCCTTGCCGCGGGTCGGCGTGCTCGTAGAGCGCCGTGCCGTCGAAGTGGGCCAGGCCGTGCCCGTCCTTCGGGAAGTGGGCCGGCACCCAGTCGATCAGCACGCCGATGTTGTGCTGATGGCAGTAGTCGACGAAGTACATGAAGTCTTCGGGCGTGCCGTAGCGGCTGGTCGCGGCGTAGTAGCCGACCGTCTGGTAGCCCCAGCTCCCGGTGAAGGGGTGTTCGCTCACGGGCATGAGTTCCACGTGAGTGAAGCCCATCTGTTGGCAGTACTTGACGAGCTGATGGGCGATCTCGCGGTAGTTCATCCACGCGTAGCCGGCGGCGTGGTCTTTCTTCCAACTGCCGAGATGGACCTCGTAGATCGACATCGGGGCGTTGAGCGCGTTGGCCTGGGCGCGCCCGGCCATCCAGTCGCCGTCGTTCCAGGCGTACTGGAGCCTGGTCACGATGTTGGCCGTCTTGGGCGGCAGTTCGGCGGCAAATCCGTAGGGGTCGCACTTCTCGAAGACGTGGCCGCCGCGGGCCTTGACGGAGAACTTGTAAAGCTCGCCGGCCTGCAGATCGGGGATGAACAGCTCCCACACGCCGTTGGGGACATGCTTGCGCATGGCGTGCTTGCGGCGATCCCAGCCGTTGAAATTGCCGACGACGCTCACGCTTTCGGCGTTGGGCGCCCACACGGCGAAGTTCACGCCGCGCACCCCGCCGACCTCGCGGACATGGGCGCCGAGCTTCTGGTAGCTCTGCCAGTGCCGGCCTTCGCCCAGCAGGTGCAAGTCGTAGTCGCTCAGCAGCGGCGGGAACGCGTACGGGTCGTGCATCGTCACTTGCTGACCCGCGGCATCGACGGCGCGGAATTGGTACGTTCGCCCTTCGTGCACGTTGTGAATCTCCGGTCCGCAAATAGCCTCGAACAACCCCGCCGGGTGGATGCGCCGCATCGGCTTCGCTTGGCCTTGCCGGGGATCGATCAGCCACACCTGTTGCGACTGCGGAAGGTAGGCCCGCACCGCCAACGCGCGGCGGCCGTTCTCTTCGATCTCATGCGGCCCCAACACCTCGAACGGGTTCTCGTGATAGCCGTAGATGACGGGATTGATAGCATTAACGTCTACGATGGAACGCACGATGTCTATCCTCGCGGTGTGTTGTGCTGGGTAACGGGGGCCCGTTCTGGCGAAGCGGATCAACGGCGGCCCGTCAGGCGTTCGGCCTCGCTGGCGTCGCCGCGGCTGGCGGACAAGGCCGATGGCGAGCGAGCCAGCCGCGGCCATAGCGGCTGCAAACGGGCGTAAGCGTCGAACTTAAGGGGGGATACGGAAAGGCAGGACGATGGTTAACCAGCCGCCAAGGCGGCCGATCGGAGGGCGTGCCGCAGCGTAACCGCGGCCTGGGTGGCTCGTTGGAGTCGCTTGCGAGCGGCAGTCGCCAGGCGGCCGGGCGCCCGCGGAACCGGGGCGCTCGACGCCGTTTCGGGGGCAGATTCCGCGCCGAACTGCCACAGCCGGCAATCCACCTGGTGAAACTGCAAAGCGCGGTCGACGCGCCGCCAAAGGTCGTGGTCTCGAACCGGCACGACGCGGCCAAATCGCTCCCAGTGCCAGGAGTTCGCACGCCAGTCGGCCAGGCCCCGCTTGAGCCCGCGGCTGACGTAGCGGCTCTTGGTAACGAGCGTTACTTTAGCGGGTTGATTGATGGCCTCAAGGCCTCGGACCAGGGCCAGTAGCTCGAGCCGCTCCGGACACTCGACGTCCTCGACGTCGCTGGCCGAGAAGCTGGCGCCGGTCTCGACCTCTTCGAGGACGAACCGCCAGGAGCCGCCTCGCGGATCGTCGATCGTTCCCTCGGAGAATAGCAAGTAGTGCGCTCTTGCGGCAGTCTTCATACAGTCGCTTCCGGCGCGCTGGCGGCCTAATAAACCGCTCGGAACGGGGAGAACAGCCGCGGCGTTGGATGCGTCCTTGGCGGCCGCGACCGACTGTCGCACCGACTCGCGTCCGTAGCGAATCAGACCGGGCGCCTACCCGGCCTGGAAGACGTTATCGTCCCGGCTTACTCAATCACTCCAGATTAACAGCAAAAAATGCTCGCCTGCCGCAGCCGGAGTCATGCCCAGGGTGGCCGGGTGGGTAGCGCTAGGAGGCGTCGCGATGGCGCAAGGCGTGTTGGCGGTCGACCAGCGACGCCAGGCGCCGCCGGTCGGCAAGCGAGGCATGGCCGTCTAGCACGGCCCAGGTCAGCCGGGTGATTTCCTGCTCGATCGGCTCGGCCGCGATCCGGTCGGCGACATGTTCCCGGAGCGGAACAGGCGGCGCATTCGGCGCCGCCACGCTGATCGCATCTGCTTCACGGATCATGGAACCCCCTGGTCGCGCCGTAGATAGCGCGGTTCGCAAGTTCTGACACGGCTCAGACAAGCACGGTTCGCGTCCTGGCAGACGGGCGGAGAAGCACGGCTATCGCTGGGCAACTGGCGTGCCGGAGGGCCGCTTGCGTCCCGCGCCGCCGCCCAACGCAACACTTCAGCGGGTAAACATCCCATGGCGTGGCACACGGGGCCGTCTTCGCGGGGCGTTGCGGCCCTACGGTTCTTCGCCGTCGCAGCGGCTATCTTGCCCTCGCCGTCGGCGGCCGTTGCCGCCTAGACGCGCAATCGGGTGGCCAAGCGGGCGCGGGCAGGGGTTATTCCGGTCCTGCGGGCGGCGTTGCCGTGAACTGCCTGGGGGGTTTGCCGACAGCCGCAGCCGGCGTTCCGTTCGTTGGCGCCGGGCATGACATAGGCTTGTCTGCGCGAGCGTGATGAACGGGCCGCCGCAGCTTCTCCAAAAAGTCCCGAAACCCGATGCCAGAATAAGGGATTCAGGCCATGCAGTTCGCCATGTACCTGGTCGAGAACGGGGTCATCACCTGCGAGGAGTTCTTTGAGGCTCTGAAGCTGCAAACGCGTTCGCGGCCCAAGCTGGGGGCGCTGGCGATCAAGAACCGGATGCTCACTTGCCGGCAGGTGTTTCAAGTGCTGGAAGCGCAGTGAGATGAGCCGCACGAGTTCTTCGGCGTCGTCGCGCAGCGGCTGGGCTTCCTTTCGGCCGAGGATTTCGCCCGTCTCTTGGGCGAGCAGGAGATGCTCACGATGAGCCTTCGGGACGTGCTGGTGGAAAACGGCTTCATCACCGCGGCGCAGGCCGAATGGTACGACGCCGAATTCCGCCGGACGATGAGCCGCATCGAGTCGGAGTGTCTCAACGCGTAAGGGGCGGTTCAGCCGGCCAGATCAATCGCCTCGGCCAGCATGTCGGAGAGGCCGGGCAGCGAGCGGACGTCCGCGGCGACCCGCGGGTGGGCGAACAGCCGCACGCGCTTGACGTAGTCGTCGAACTGCTCGCGGGCGAGGGTCTTCACCACGGGTGAAACGTCGCCGAGTTGCCGGTAGCGACCTTCCTTGGCGAAGAAGACCTCGATCTGGAATTCGACTTCCAGTTTCGTCGGCGGCGCGTCGAACAGGATCTCGTGGGGCGCCACGACGCGCGACAGCGCCGAACTAGCAATCGAGGCGAACCGCTCGGCGCAACGCACTAGCCACGGATAAGGCCGGCGGGCCAGCCGCTGGTAGATTTCCGGGCGCTCGAACAGGCTGCATTGGCACACCCGCTTGTAGAGCCGCCGCACGGGGCCGAACAGGCCGTCGAGCAAATCGGCCGCGGGACCGTCGCCGGCCGCCTGCCGCAGCGCGTCGATCATCGGCTGCTCCGCCAGGCGGAAGAGGGCGTCGACGTCCAGATGCTCGTACAGCAGAAAGAACGCCCGCTGAAGCATGGCCGTCGCACTGCGCACGGCATGATGCCAATAGACTTCGCTGAACATGACGTAGCGGGCGAAGACCATCATCTCGGCGGCGGTCTTGCCTTTGTCGGTGATGGCCAGCCGGTCGCCGGCCTCGTTGAGGCAGAGACTCTGGATCAGCCGCGGCTGGTCGAAGTTTCGGCCGTAGGGGAC
>QEVI01000409.1 GCA_003576855.1 Planctomycetota bacterium | reverse complement strand
CGGCCGACGCCGACGTCCGGCCGTTTCCGTTGATCGTCTGGCATGCGCTTGTCGAGCCGGTGTTCCGCGCGGTGCAGGCCGAGCAGGACAAGATCGGCGAGCCGGATGAGATGTCCGACGACGAGGCCGATGAGATGGCCGCGTTCTGGTATCAGGCCGCGGCCGGCGAGGTCGTCCCGGCATGAACGATCCGCTGATCCTCGAGATCCGCCGGCTGCGCGCCGAGCTGGCCGAGCTGCGCGAGGATCAGCAGTTCCTGATGCGCGCGCTGTTGCAGCCGGCCGATAAGCGCAACGCCGTTGCGCTTTTGCCGCTGATCGCCGACGTGCTCGGTGATCGTGCCTTCACGGCTGCCGACGTCGTCGCCGCGGCCTTGAACACGCGCACGCCGGACGGACAGGCGCTGCTCGAGCTGGTGCGCGAGCGCGCCACCGACGACGGCGGCCTGCGTGCGTTCGGCAAGATGCTGGCGAGGATCGAAGGCATGCCGCTGGCCGGCTGCAGGCTGATCTCGGCCGGAGACGGTCGCGACGGCCGCCGCTGGCGTGTCGTGCGACTTTCCGGCGGCTGAAACCCGAAACGCAGGACAGGTGCGAAGTGGGTCGGCACCATCGGGTGCATGAACTACCATACTCGCACACCATCAAGGGATCGCGACGACGTCGCGCGTGCACTGGCCGACTACGTGCTCGAGCGCACCGCACCGCCGACGCCGCGCGATGAATTCGACGCCGCCGACTACGTGGACGCCATTGCGCGCGGCGACGATCGCCAGATCAGCCGCATCCGTGAGCAGTCCGAGCGCATCGCCGATCGACTCGGCGTGCAGCCGCAAGCTGGCGGCCTGATCTTCGACATCGGCGGCCTGCAGCGTCGTGACTTGACGGCCGGCGCGCCGTCGGCCGGCGGTTACCTGATCTCCACCGATCAGCCGCAGTTCGCCGGCAACCTGTGGAGCGGCAGCGTGATCGGTGCCGTGCCGCTGACGGTGCTTCGCGGCCTCGTCGGCAACGTCGCGATCGCGCAGACGACGGCGATCACGACAGGCTGGATCGGTGAAGCCGAGGACGCGCCGGATGCCGCGGCGACGTTTGCGCAGAGGGTCATGCAGCCGAGGACGGTCGCTGTGATGGCGAAGATCTCGCGTCAGCTCGACTCGCAGGTTTCGACTGCCGGCCGCGCGCACGTCGTCTCGCAACTGCTGGCGGCGATCCGCCAGGCGGCCGACGCAGCCGTGATCGGCGGCAGCGGCGGCAATCAGCCGGTCGGCCTTCTGTCGATCAGCGGCACGACGTCGGTTTCCGGAACGAGTCTCGGATGGAGCGGCATCTGCGACATGTTCGAGGCCGTCGAAGGCCGCGCCGTCGGTGGCCTCGCGTTCGTTTGCGGCACTGGCGTCGCGAAGCTGCTGAGGTCGCGTGAACGATTCGCCGGCAGCGGTCCGATCCTCGACGCCGGTCGCATTGCCGGGCGTGGCCAACGACCCTCTGACCGCGGGCGCCGCCGGGTTGCCAACGTCAACGATGACCACACCCCGGTCGCCCAACGTCACGTAGGCATAGCTCCCCACCACCGTGACCCCGTGGACAATGCCGGCCAGCAGCGGCGTCTGACCCACCAGCGCGGGATTCGTCGGGTCGGTCAGGCTGAACACGACAAGCCGCGGGCCGATGCCCACGTACAGCGAGTTCCCGGACACCGCCACAGCCTGCACGAGACCGCCGTACTGGCCCACCAGCTCCAGCGTGACGTCGGCGGCGGCTGGCGCCTCGTCTAGCGGCGCGGCTTCACCGCGCGGGGCAACCGGCGAGGCATCTGGAATGAACCATGCCAGGGCGACGACAAGACAAGCACAAGCCAAGCACCGCGCGACGCGTCGGGGAGCCATCAGATTGGGCATGCTTTCCTCCACACTGTCCAGTATGCATCAGGCATTGCGCGCCGTCAAGCGGCA